>JACMKW010000417.1 GCA_014379885.1 Rhizobacter sp. | reverse complement strand
TTCTGTTCGCCCGGGGGGTTGTCGCGCAGCGACTGGGGGCGGACATCCCCGCCATCGTGCGGAGGCACAAAGGCGCCGACGTTGCGTACGATGAAGAGTTCGCCAGGACCCGTGCCTGTGAGCAGATACGGGACGAGGCGTGAATCGCTGCAACCGATGAAGAGAATGGTCGGGTGCTGGCCTTCACGCACCAGGTCTTGGAACTGGTTTTGCACACCGGGGAAGGTGTGCTCGTGGAAGCTGCGCAGGCGTTGCAGCAGTTCGTCAGGCATGGCTCGCGTCATTCCCGCGAAGCGGCGATCCACAACGTGCCTCGATAAACGACGGTGCAGTCATTGCACCAAGGGCGTGTCAGCCGACTCCAGATCGACGCCCACCACCTCGGCCTGCCCCGCCAGCACCTGCAGGTACTGGCGCAGCGCCGTCACATAGGTCTGCTGCCGCAAGGCCATCGCCACCGCGCCGCGCACCGCCTCGTAGGGCTGGGCCACCCCACCCTCGCGCTCCAGCACCTCGACCACGTGCAGGCCGAAGCGGCTGTGCACCAGGCGCGGCAGCACGCCCACCTCGACATGGCCGAACAGCTCTTTCGCGAACTCGGGCGCGCAGTCGGTGGGCTGTAACCAGCCCAACTCGCCGCCCTCTTCGCCACTCGGGCAGTTGGACAACTCGCGTGCCGACTTGCCGAAGCCATCGCGCGCGCTGCCGTCGTGGCAGCGCACGTCGAGCAGGCAGGCCTCAGCCCGGTTGCGCAGGCTCACCACATCCATGCCCGGCGTCACTGCGAACAAGATGTGCCGCACACGCACCCGCTCACCGCTGCGGTAGCGCGCCGGGTTGGCCGCGTGGTGGCGCTGGCAGGCTTCGTCGGAAGGGTCGGGCATGTGCAGCTCGCGCTCCAACATGGCTTCGATCCCCTGCGAGGCGGCCTGGCTGATCACGCCATCGATCGGCGCCACGTCGGCTGCGTCGAGCAGGCCGGCCTGCATGGCGGCCTGGCGCAGCAACTCAGTGCAAGCGCGCTGGCGCAACTCTTCTGTTGCCAGGTTGTCGGTCTCGTTGTTCAAGGCCACGCCGTTGATGCGGGCCACCCCTGGCGGCTGGGTTTGCGGGGTGGAGAAGCTGCTGAAGTCGACGGTTTCGCTGAGCATGTCATGCCTCCTTTCAGACGCGTGCGTCGGGCCGACGCGGTTCGTTGTGACCCGCGGGAACATTCAGGCGCCGGCTGCGTACCACCTGGTGCGGTCGGAACAAGAAGGCCACGGTGGCAAACCCGCTCCACACGTGCACCAGCCGGCTGAAAGGGAACAGCAAGAAGATCGTCATGCCCAGGATCAGGTGAATCATGTAAGGCCAGTCGAGCGCAATCAGGGCTTCGGCGTGGGGGCGGAAAGTGACGACGCTTTGCGCCCAGTCGGCCAGGATCAGCATCGCGGCCGCGTCTTTATGCCCAAACGAGTAAGGCAGCGTGATGAGGCCGATGACCAGTTGCACCCACAAGATGACGAGGATCGCGATGTCGGTGCGGTGGCTGGTGAGGCGAATGCGCGGGTCGAAGATGCGCCGGTACAGCAGCAGGCTCAGGCCCACGAAGCACACCACCCCCGCAGCGCCGCCAGAGTAGATGGCCATGCGTTGTTTGTCGGGCGCGCTGATGAAGCCTTCATAGAACCAGTGCGGCGTCAACAGCCCCACCAGGTGCCCGAAGAACAGGAACAAGATGCCGATGTGGAACAGGTTGCTGCCCCAGCGCAGCGTGCCGGTGCGCAGCATCTGCGATGAGTCGCTCTTCCAGGTGTACTGGTCACGGTCGAAGCGCGCCAGGCTGCCCATCAGAAAAACGACGAGGCAGATGTACGGGTAGACGGTGAAGAAGAAGTTGTGCAGGTAAGACATCACGGGGTTCATGTGCTGGCTCCTTGTCGTGGGCCTTGGGGTGCGCCTCTGCGCACCACCTGAATGGGTTGTGGTTGGCCGGGTTTGGCCTGGCCCTTGGACGAGCAGCCGTCAAACACCACCGGCTCGGCCCAGCTTTCGTCGAGCGACTCTTCAACCGCGGGTTTGACCGGCTGCGCTTTCTCGCCCGCCAACTCCAGCAAGGCGCCGAGCACGCTGGCGTAAGCGCTTTCGCGCTGCTGCAAGGCGCCGAAGATGGCGTTGAAGATGTGTGCCATCTCGCCGAGAAAAGCTTTGGCCTCGCGCTGCGGCTGGGTCGAGACGAACTCGAGCACCGCCGGCAGGTAGTCGGGCAACTCGCCTTCGGCCAAGATGAGCCCTGCCTTCTCGTAGGTCTGGCCGAGGTCGATCATCGCCGGGCCGCGGTCGCGTGAATCGCCGTGAACGTGCTCGAACAGGTGCAGCGATGTAGCGCGCCCGCGGTCGAACAGCTCCACGTACGCTGCCTCGGTTTCCAGAGGGTCAGCGCCTTGCAGCGCAAGCATCAGTGCTTCCAGCTCGGCCAGCCGTGAAGGCGTGACGGCACGCTCGTCGCGCATCAGCACCCGCATTTCGCCCAGGTAGCTGCGCATCTGCGCGTCGGGGTAGCCCAGCAAGGCTGCGAGCACGCGCAGGCTTTTTTCCATCGGTGGGGGTGTGTTGCCAAACATGATCAAACCTCCGCCCGAATGGGAATGGTGCGCTTCTTTTCACTGCCAAAAAGGCTGGTCTCGGTGGTGCCTTCGGAGCAGCCGTTGCCGAAGCTGAAGCCGCAGCCGCCGCGCACATTGAAGGTGTTTTCGGCATACTCGCGGTGGGTGGAGGGGATCACGAAGCGGTCTTCGTAGTTGGCGATGGCCATCACGTGGTACATCTCCTCGACCTCGGCCTGGCTGATGCCCACTTGTTGCAACACCGCCTGGTTGATGCGCCCGTCCACGTGCTTCTCGCGCTGGTAGGCGCGCATGGCCAGCATGCGTTCGAGCGAGCGCACCACCGGCACGGTGTCGCCGGCCGTCAGCAGGTTGGCCAGGTACTTGACCGGAATGCGCAGCTGGTTCACATCGGGGATCTCGCCATTGCTGCCCACATGCCCGGCATTGGCCGCCGCACTGATGGGCGACAGCGGCGGCACGTACCACACCATCGGCAGCGTGCGGTACTCGGGGTGCAGCGGCAGCGCCACCTTCCACTGAACCGCCATCTTGTAGACGGGGCTCTTGCGCGCGGCCTCCATCCACTTGTCCGGGATGCCGTCGGCCTCTGCCTGGGCGATCACCAACGGGTCGAAGGGGTCGAGAAAGATGTCGAGCTGGGCCTGGTACAGATCGCGGTCATGTTCGACGCTGGCGGCTTCTTGAATGCGGTCGGCGTCGTACAGCAGCACGCCGAGGTAGCGGATGCGGCCCACGCAGGTTTCGCTGCAAACCGTGGGCTCGCCGGCTTCAATGCGCGGGTAGCAGAAGGTGCACTTCTCGGCCTTGCCGCTCTTCCAGTTGTAGTAGATCTTCTTGTACGGGCAGCCGCTCACGCACATGCGCCAGCCGCGGCACTTATCCTGATCGATCAGCACGATGCCGTCTTCCTCGCGCTTGTAGATCGAGCCCGAGGGGCACGATGCGACGCAAGCCGGGTTCAGACAGTGTTCGCACAGCCGTGGCAGGTACATCATGAAGGTGTTCTCGAACTGGCCGTACATCTCTTTCTGGATGTCGTCGAAGTTCTTGTCCTTGCTGCGCTTGGAGAATTCGCCGCCCAGGATTTCTTCCCAGTTCGGGCCCCAGACGATCTTGT
>JACMKW010000416.1 GCA_014379885.1 Rhizobacter sp. | reverse complement strand
GACCGCATCGAGTTCCGCTGCAGCAGCGCGGGCTACCGGCCGTTGGGCCCGCGCTTCATGGACCACGACCGCGCGCGCGTCGCCTTCGAGGAACGTGGTCGCGGGTTCCCCGGCTGGCTTCTGCGTTGGTTGTACCGGCCTCTGATTGCGCCGACCGCGCGACAATTTGCCCGCGCTCTGGAGGAGCGCAGCCCATGAGCGAACCCGTCGACGCGCACTACAAACCGCCAACCGCCGAACTCGACGAACCCAAAGGGCTGCGCCAGCGTGTGCTGCCTTTTCTCAGGCGCTACCCCATCGCCGCCGGCGTGGTGCTGGGCTTGTTGATGCGCTTTGCGTTCTCGGGTCGGCCCGGCGGCGCCTGGTCGGCCATGGCGGGTGCCTTCATCTTCTGCGCGCCGTTGGCCATCGGTGCGGTAACGGTCTACTTCGCCGAGCGGCAGCGGCGGCGCAGCTGGGGCTACTACTTCTATGGCCCCTTCCTGGCCACGATGCTGTTCGTCTGCGGCACGCTGGTCATCATGATCGAAGGCATCATCTGCGCCATCGTCATCGTGCCGATGTTTGCGGTGATGGGTGGCATCGGCGGCCTGGTGATGGGGCTGGTGTGTCGCCTCACCGACTGGCCCCGACAAGCCGTCTACAGCCTGGCTCTCGTGCCCTTGCTGCTGGGCATGCTGGGAGATCTGCTGCCCACGCCGGTGGCGCAACACACGGTGGATCGTTCAACCTTTATCCAGGCCGCGCCCGAGGTGGTGTGGCGCCACATCAATGCCGCCACCGACATCCGAGCCGACGAGGTGGGTGATGCCTGGGCCTTTCGCATCGGTGCGCCTTTGCCGGTGTCAGGCCTGACGCGGCAGACGCCCGAGGGCCATGTGCGATCCATGGTCTGGACGCGCAACGTGCACTTCGATGGCCACGTGGCCGATGCCGACTGGCAGCCGCCACAACGTGTGCGCTGGGCCTATCGTTTCACCGCCGATTCATTCCCCGCCGGTTCGCTCGACGACCACGTGGTGATCGGCGGCCACTACTTCGACCTGCAAGACACCACCTACACGCTGGAGCCGCAAGGCACCGGCACCCTGCTGCGCATGCAGGTCAGCTACCGCATCTCGACGCAATTCAACCTCTATGCCGATTGGGTGGCGCAGTGGCTGTTGGGTGATTTTGGCGACGTGATCCTGCGTTTCTACAAACAACGCAGCGAGATGCCCGAACCGCACGCCGCTGGCGCTGCAGTGGGCTAACGCCGTCGACCTTCGACGTCCTGGCAGACCTTGCGTGCAGTGGGCACCGCCTCGGGCGCAGCGGCGGTCTCGGCCAACACCAGGGCTCGAATCTGTTGCAGGCAAGGGTTGGTGGGTGTGATGACCGCATCGACTGCTTCGTCGAGCAAGCGCGCATCGCCCGTGGCGAGTTTGAACGAGGTCGGAATGGTGTCGAGCTTGCGTTTGAGCGGTGCGTGTTTCGGGTCTGCGGCCACCACGTCGTCAAAACCGAAGTGATAGAACACGAGGCGCTCGGTCAGGTTCAGCGCGGCATCGGGCCGCTCGCTCAAGGCCTTGCACAAGGTGCTGGGCAGCTCGCGGGTTTCGGGCTTGCAGTCACCATCGGTCCAGCGCAGGCGGGCCGAATCGAACTCACCCAGCAGCTTGGCGCGGTTGTTCTGCAGCAGCGAGTCGACGGCGTCGCTCAGGTTGGCGTCGAGCAGCAAGCCCACGGTGCCGCGCGGGTCGGGGCTGAGCCGGCTGGCACCGTGCGGGCGGGTGAAGGCATCGACCAGCAGCACGACGATGCGGTCATGCGTGAGCCGGCCGTCAACCTCCATCTGGAACAGCGCGCGCTTGATTGACTTCAGGCCGAGGTTGTCGGAGTTGCCACCATCGAACACATGCAGGTACTGCTTGTGGGTGCACTTGAGCTCACCTTCGCGGTCGTCCTGGCAATAGGTCTGCAGCGCACCGGGGCGGTGGTCTTGCAGCGTCTGGCTAGGGAAGATGAGCGGGAAGGCCGATGACGCCATCACCGCGCGCGCCAGTGAATAGCGGCCGATGTCGGAGTTGATGCGGTCGCGAAAATCTTGTTCGGTGAAGGTGAAGACGCTGCCGAAGGCGTACTCGTCGGCCGCAATGATGCCGGGCGCGTCTTGATCAGCCGCCGTGGTGGCGTTGATGAGCAGGTAAGGGCGCGTCGGGTTCAGTCCGCCCAGGCTGATGTTGGCGCCCAGCAGGCGGGTGCCGTAGAGGTTGTCGGCCAGGGTCTGCGCCATGATGTCGCTGCGATCGTAGGCGGTGAACCAGTAGCGCGCGATGTTGCTGGGCCAGAACCAGTTGCCGACCCAGCGGGTGAGGTAGTTGCGGCGGGTCAGCTCCAGCGCCGTGGTCTTGTCCCACTCGCGCAGGTGGCCCAGCGGGGCCTGGCGGCACAAGGTGTCGAGCCGCCGCAGCTCGGCGCCCAGCAAGGGCAGCAGGGTGTTGAGGTGGGCCAATTCATCGGCCGCAAGCGGTGCGCTGCAGCGCAGAGCCTGGCTCTGTGCATCGACCTTGATGCGCCCGGCCAGCGGCGTGCCAGCCGTTTGAGCCGGCAACGCGGCGGCCAGCGTAGGCGACAGGAGTTCGGTGTCGCGTGTGGCGGCGTACAGGGCGGCTGTGATCGAGCCACCCGACACCGACGACATCACGTCTACCTCGTTCAACAGGTCGACATCAGCGAACAGCGTTTGCAGCCGCAGCATGGTGGCGGCCGAAAAATACGCCGCCCGCGAGCCACCGCCCGAGAGTGCCAGGAACATCAGCACCCTTGGGTTGCCGCGCTCGCCGCTCACGGCGAAGGTGGCACGTGTGGGGGTGGGCGTGGGGGCGGAAATCGACGCCGCGCTCGCAGCCGCAGCGGGTGCCAGCGGGTGATTGGTGTGCGAGTAGCTGGCGCAGGCCGACAGGGCGATTGCGGCCACGAACATCACCAGGCTGAGTGTGAATCGTTGCATGTCTTGCTTATAGAGCAGCGCGCCCGGCGCCGTATCCCCAGCCTTAGGGGCGCGCGTGATGCTCTGCTACCGTCGGCATCACATGCACAGCTTCAATATTCTCTTGCTCGCAGGCGGCCTGCTGGTTTTCATGAGCCTGATGGCCGGCGTGGTGTCGGCGCGCCTGGGCTTGCCATTCCTGCTGGTATTTCTCGTGGCCGGCATGCTTGTGGGTGTGGACGGCCCCGGTGGCATTCGGTTCGACAACTCGCTGCTGTCGGCCTGGGTGGGCAATGCGGCGCTCGCGATCATCTTGCTCGAAGGGGGCGTGAGCACGCCGATGAAGACCTTTCGTGCCGGGCTGCGGCCCGCGTTGATGCTCGCCACGTTAGGGGTATTGATCACGGCGGCGGTGGTGGCTGCGGTGGCCATGGCTGCGATGAACATTGACTGGCGCTACGCGCTCTTGCTCGGCGCCATCGTGGGGTCGACCGATGCAGCAGCCGTGTTTTCCTTGCTGCGCCAGAGCGGCGTGCGCCTGAATGAGCGGGTCTCGGCCACGCTCGAAATGGAGTCGGGGCTCAACGACCCGATGGCGGTGTTTCTGGTGCTCGCCTTGATCGAAGTGATCAAGGCCAAGGCCGGGGTGGCCGAGGTGCTGATGCTGCTCGTGCGCCAGGCCGGGTTTGGCGCGGCCTGCGGGCTGCTGGGCGGGGGCGCGGTGGCATGGCTGCTGCGGCGCGTGACGCGCAATCTCACGCTGACTGCGGCGCACAGCGGCCTCTTGTCGATGATCATCGTGTCGGGCGGCGTGGTGGTGTTTGCCAGTGCCGGCTTGCTCGAAGGCTCGGGGTTTCTGGCGGTGTATCTCTTCGGCTTGGTGGTGCGCGAGCGGGCCGAAGACGCAGCCCACGCCGCTTCGTCGGCGCTCGATGGTTTTGCCTGGGCAGCGCAGGCCAGCCTGTTCCTGTTGCTGGGTTTGCTGGTGTCACCTCACCACCTGGTGGCTGCGCTGTGGCCCACGGTCGCGGTGGCCGCCACGTTGATGTTCGTGGCGCGCCCGTTGGCGGTTTGGCTGTGTTTGTGGCCGCTGCGCTTTTCGCGTGCCGAGAGCCTCTTCATCGGCTGGGTGGGTTTGCGGGGCGCGGTGCCCATCGTGCTGGCCCTGTTTCCCTTGCTCGCCCAGTTGCCCGACAGCTACCGCTTCTTCAATGTGGCCTTTGCCGTGGTGCTCGCTTCGCTGCTGATGCAGGGCACCACCTTGCCCTGGGTGGCCAAGCGGCTGGGCGTGGCGCTGCCGCCCGAGGAACCGCCGCCTGGCGAAGGGCCGGTGCTGGGCCGGCTGACGATCGACGCCTCATTGCCGCTGGAAGACGTGTTCGCGTTCTTCAAGCTGCCACTGCCTGAGAACGCCGGCCCCACGCTGTGTGATTGGCTGACCGACACGCTGGCGCGCGGCCACGATGTGGGCGATGGCGTCGAGTGGCATGGTGCGCACTTCGAAGTGCGCGCCATGCACGAAGGGCACATTACCCGTGTCGGGGTGGCGCTGCTGCGCGCGCCTGAGCGAAACTCGCGCCCATGATCTTCAAGACTGGCAAGTTGCTGCGCGCTGCCAACGCGGCCCGGTTGGCCACCTACCTGATTGCGCTGTGGAAGTTGTTCAAACATCCGCAGACGCCGCGCAGTGCCAAATTGGTGGCGATTCTGGTGCTGGCCTACGTGCTCAGCCCGATCGACCTGATTCCCGATTTCATCCCCATCCTGGGCCAGCTCGACGACCTCATCATCGTGCCGCTGGGCATTGCGCTGATCACACGGCTCACGCCCAAGCCGCTGTGGGAAGCGTTGCTGCGTGAAGCCGAAATCACCAAAGACAAGCTGCCCCGCCTGTGGTGGGGTGTGCTGCTCATCGTGGGCGTGTGGCTTGGAATTGTTGCGCTCTTCGTCTGGTGGATGGTCTCGCTGGTGGGGGTGTGAGGGCGCTCTGGCTGCTGTGTGCCTTGCTCTTGTGCAGTGCTGGGGCGCAGGCGTTGAGTGGTGTGGTCACCCGCGTGTCGGACGGCGACACTCTCTGGGTGCGCCCCGAAGGCGGCAAGCCGGTGAAGGTACGGTTGCACGGCATTGATGCACCTGAACGCTGCCAACCCTGGGGCTCGCAGGCCCGGGCGGCACTCGCCGCGCGCGTGCTGCACAGGCCGGTGCATGTGCGTACACGCGCGCACGACAACTACCACCGCACCGTTGGCAGCCTGGAGCTGAATGGCGAAGACATCGCCGCCTGGATGGTGCGCGAAGGCCATGCCTGGAGCGACCCCTACCGCCGCAGCCGGGGGCCGTATGCCGCGCAGGAGCAACAAGCCCGAGCGGCAAGGCGCGGCTTGTTCGGCCAGCCTGCGGTGGAGCCGCGTGTTTTTCGCAAATCGCATGGCCCGTGTGCTGCACCGTTAACAAGCCAGTAACGAATGTTCCATAGACTCGTTTGAGCCACATCAACCGCAGGAGCCTCACGCATGGCCATCGCCTCATTCAAACTTGTAGTCGCCTCGGGCGTTTTGGCGGGGGTGTGCAGCAGCGCGCAGGCGCAGGGCTTCGATGCCGTTCGCTTGCAGGGGGATGCTGGCAGCGAGGGTGAAGGGCGGGCCGGCGTGGCGCTGATCGCAGGTCACAAGTACCTCGGCTCTGACGAGCGGCGCTACCTGTTGCTGCCCACCATCGACTACCGCTGGAAGAACGGCTGGTTCGCCGGAATGGGCAATGGTGTGGGCTACCGTTTTGCGTCGAACCCCCAGCTTCAGTACGGCGTGCGCCTGGCGGCAGACTTCGGCCGCAAGGAGCACCGCTCCGATGTGCTGCGAGGCCTGGGCGATATTCCGGCGCGGCCCGAGGCGGGCGCCTTCTTCAACATGCACCTGTCGCGCGAGCTCTCGCTCAGCAGCTCGCTGCGGTTTGGCGCGGGCCAAGACCGCAAGGGCCTGCTGCTCGATCTGGGTGCGCATTACGGCCTGCAGATTGCGCCGCAATGGCGGCTCGGCGGCAGTGTGTCTGCCACCTACGTCAATCGCGACTACATGCAGGATTATTTCGGCGTCACGCCACAGCAGAGTGCGCGCAGCGGTTACGCCGTTTACGAGCCCGGTGCCGGCGTGCGCGATGTGCGCCTGGGTGCGTCACTCACGCACTTCTTCAACCGCGACTGGGCCTTGACGGCAGCACTGTCTGCAACGTCGTTGCAAGGCGACGCCAAGCGCAGCGTCATCGTGCGCGAGAGCACGCCCGTGACTGGCGTGCTGGCACTGGGCTACAGGTTCTAGATCTTTCCTGATGAGTGACATCACTCAGCCCGAACGGAGTAAGGGGCCGGCTGAGGTATGTCACCCAGCAGCAATTCCCAAGTGTCGGAGCGCGCCCGTCACTTGCGCATCAGCGTGCTCTTGCCGAACAGGCTCTCGATCAGGTCGACTGCCACCTCGGCGGTGCGGTTGCGCACGTCGAGCGCGGGGTTGAGCTCCATCACGTCGAGCGAACCCAGGCGGT
>JACMKW010000415.1 GCA_014379885.1 Rhizobacter sp. | reverse complement strand
CGTGAATCCCGGCGCCGGGCGGAACACGAGGCTGGCGGCGGCTGCGGTGGTGAGCGTGGTGCCGGGCACGACCGGGGTGACCCCGTCGGCCAGGAACAGGCTGCCGTTGGCCGGTGCACTGGTCACAGTGACGCCGGCGATCGTGCCGTCGATGTCGGTACCACCCAGGCCCACCGCGATGGGCGTGCCCTCGGGGCCGGCGCGCGCAATGCCGCTCGTGGCCACCGGCGGATCGTTGACCGCCAGCACATTGATCTGCACCGTGGCAGGAGCAGACACACCGCCTTGGTTGTCGGTCACGGTGAAGGTCACCGCATTGCCGCCGTTGAAATCGGGCGACGGCCTGAACAGCAGGGTGCTGGCTTGCGCGGCGGTGAGCGTCTGCCCGGCCAGAACCGGGGTCACGCCGTCGGCCAGCAGTAGCGTGCTGCCGGCGGGAATGCTGGTGACAGTGACGCGGGTCACGTTGCCATCGCTGTCCTGGCCAACCAGCGAGATCGGCAGGGTGGCGTCTTCGTTGACGGACATCGTGGCCGAGCTGGCGCTGGGCAGGGCGTTGACAGGTGCATTGGCCGCCGACTGCGCTTCGGGCGGGCGGCGGTCTTCGGTGAGGCGAGGGGCGGCGTTGTCGTTGGCCTGCACGAACGAGGCGGGCGTGATGTCTTCAGAGATGCGGCCCACACGCAAGGCCGGCAGCAGCCCCGAACCGTCACCGCCGTTCAAACCGGCCGCAGGTGCGGTGAGCGCATCAGGCTGGTTCAGCTCGGCGATCACGCGGTCGATGTCGGTCGAAGGCTGGGTGGCGGCCACGCGCGGTGCGTCGGGGTCGGGGGTGAGCTGAACGATGCCGTCTTGCGTGGTCAGGATGACATCGCCCTTGTGGACCTCGTCGCCCATCTTCAACGCCAGCAGCTTGCCGGAGGGCGTGCGCCGCAGGGCAGAGCCCCAGAGGCCTGTGACTTTGCCGTTGACGGTTTGAACAATGGTGGGCATACAAAAAACCTCGGGCGAGGTACCGCTCAGAATGTAAAAAGAGAATAGCGGAGAAGGCGTGCCCTTAAGTCATCTGCAGCCAGCCGTTTGTGTGCACTCGGTCACCGCTTGGGGTTGCTTGAGCGCGAATAAGGAGCTGGTGGCGGCATCGATATTCACCATGCGCAAGACGCCTGAAACTGTTATCGGCGGGGTTTTCTGAAACTTGAGCGCAAGCGATCGCGGCGATCGGCATGAAACAGCCGGCAACACTCCGCTCACAGACGTACGGCAGGCGAAGCAAGCTGAACCGGTGCCCGCCGCGAGCGTGAACTACTTGTGAGCACGTGCCAGATTGCGACGCCCCTGTGCTCAAGCAGTGGTCTGGCGCACCGAAAACCAACTACCGTGTTCTCGTTGCCCAAGCTTTCAGGCCGCGGTCGACCCAGACGCCCATGATGTGTACCCCTCGCCGCTACCTCGCCGTTGTGCTGCTTGCACTACAGCTGGCCTGGTTGTGCGCTGTGGGTTCTGCTGCTGCCGCAGTGCCGGCCGACATCGTGCTGGAGAAAGGCACTACATCGGTACGGATCGAACGCGGTGTAGAGCTGCTGACCGAGGTGCCGGGTGAGAACCTCACTCCCGAGCAGGCCATGTCGGCTCAACTGGCCAATCGCTGGAGCCCCTACGCGGGCAAGAGAATCAACCTGGAGCGGCAAGCTACGCCGGTATGGATCCGCTTCAACGTGCGGCACGAGGCCGAGCGCGACACCGAGTGGGTGCTTGGGATCAGCTGGCCTTTGCTCCAGGAGGTTGATTTTCATCAGTTCGACCCGGGCCGCAATCAATGGGTGGCCTCGTACCGGGCTGGCGTGAACCGCCCGCCCAACCCCAAGCTGCTGCGAGACCCTGGCTTGCTGTTCCCGATGGCCATGCAACCTGGCGAGCGGGCCAGCGTGCTGCTGCGGGTGAAAACCGACAGCCAGTTGTTGGTGCCCCTCGTCTTGTGGGAGAAAAAGGAGCTGCACGCCAGCCGCTACGACCGCGCGGTCATGCTGGGCTTGCTCTTCGGCATCCTGGGCGTGATGCTCTTCTATAACCTGAGCCTGTTTATCTTCACCCGCGACCGCACCTTCCTCTCGTACTCGGTGTACCTGCTGTCGATCGTCTTGTATGAACTGGCGGTCACAGGGTATGGCTCCTACTACGTGTGGGGTGGCACCGACTGGCTGAAATCTCGCGCCTACGAACTCTTCGCCAGCTGCAGCTTTCTTGCCGCTTCTGTCTTCTTCCGCCACTTCCTTGACCTGAAGAACGCGGCCAGGCACCTGAACTGGATCAGCCTGAGCGTCATCAACTTCTGGGTCGTCGCCACGGTGATGGCCTTGTTTCCGGCCACGCGGCTGCTGATTTGGATGATTGGCATCGGCGGCATCGTTGGCAGCCTGGCTGGCGTTTACAGCTCGGTGTACCTGGTGGCTCAGGGAAATGTCTTGGCGCGCTACTTTGCGCTGGCCTGGATCACCATCATCGTGGCCACCATCGTGATGATGCTGTCCATGTTCGGCGTGATCGACGCGGGCTGGTGGCTTCAGTATGTGCAGCAGATCGGGTTCGTTGTGGAAACCTTGTTGCTGTCTGTGGCGTTGGCTGAGCGCATCAAGCGCGAAACGGCTTCCAAAGAAGCGGCTCAGCGTGAATCGCTGAGGCTCACCGGCCGGTTGCAGGAAGAGCGCGACGAGAAAATCCGCGCCCAGGAGCATGCGCTGGCAGTGCAGCTCCATGCCAACGAGGAGCTGGAGCTTCGAGTGCTCGACCGCACCGCCGAGCTGAAGCGGGCGATGCAGAACATTGAACTCGCCAACGTGGAGCTGGCCAAGCTGAGCGTGACCGATGCATTGACCAAGGTGCACAACCGACGCTACTTCGACGACACGCTGAAAAAGGAACACGACCGTTCAGCTCGCACCGGCGCCCCGCTGGCGCTGCTGCTGGCTGACATCGACCACTTCAAACGGATCAATGACAGCGTGGGCCACCTGGCGGGCGATGAATGCCTGAAGCTGGTGGCCGCCACGCTTGCCGCCACGGTGGGGCGATCGACCGACCTCGTGGCGCGCTATGGCGGGGAAGAGTTCGCCATCGTGCTGCCCGGGACCGACGCCGAGCACGCTCTAGCGGTGGCAGAGCGCGTGCGCAAGGCAGTCGAAGACATCCAGTTCATCTACCGCGGAAAGCGCGTCCCGGTGAGCATCAGCGTGGGTGTCGTGGCCAGGGTGGCGGCCCCCGACCGGCCGGTGGCCGATTTCCTGTTGGAGGCCGATGAAGCGCTATACGCGGCCAAAGGTGCAGGCCGCAACCAGGTTCAGCTCGCCGCGAATGGTTAAGGCTTCGCTGAAAAGCACCGTTCGCGTTGCGCCTGTCGAAACGCCTGCCCCGAGCCTGCCGAAAGGTCGAGTGGCACCACGTTATGAATCAATCACTT
>JACMKW010000414.1 GCA_014379885.1 Rhizobacter sp. | reverse complement strand
GGGGTTCACGCTGCACGTGAGCACGCCCAGCGGCTACGAGCTCAACGCGAAGGAAGCAGGTGTCACCAACACCGCGTGCGTGAAGGTTTTCAAGAACCCGCTCGACGCCTGCCGCGGCGCCCATCTCGTCACCACCGACGTCTGGACCAGCATGGGCTTCGAGGCCGAAAACGCCGAGCGCCTGAAAGCCTTTGCCGACTGGTGCGTCGACCGCGAGATGATGTCCGTCGCCCAGCCCGATGCGCTGTTCATGCACTGCCTGCCGGCGCACCGCGGTAAGGAAGTCGAGGCCGAAGTCATTGACGGCCCGCAATCCGTGGTGTGGGACGAGGCTGAGAACCGAATGCACGCGCAGAAGGCGCTGATGGAATTCCTGCTGCTCGGCCGCATCGGCTGAAGCACGCTTGCGCGAGGTTCCATGAAGCTCGCCCTCGTCACCGACCTGCACGCCAACCGCGAAGCCGTTGAAGCGGTGCTGGCCCATGCGCAGAGTCAAGGCGCCGAGCGGCATGCCTTTCTTGGTGACTTCGTCGGCTACGGTGCCGACCCCGGCTGGGTGGTGGACTGCGTGCGCGAGCATGTGGCGCAAGGCGCCGTGGCGATCAAGGGCAACCACGACGCCGCCGCCGTGATGGGCCCGCAGCCGAGCATGGTGGACGACGCCCGCGCCGTGGTCGCATGGACGCATGAGCAACTCAGCGCCGACCAGATCGACTTCCTGGCCACGCTGCCGCTCACGGCCGTCGACGAGACCCGGCTCTTCGTCCACGCCAACGCCTTCGCACCGCCTGACTGGGCCTACATCCATGCCCGGTCTGACGCAGTGCGCAGCATGCACGCCACCGCCTGCCGCATCACCTTTTGCGGCCACGTGCACGAGCCTCGCCTCTACCACCTGGCCAGCACCGGCAAGGTGGGCGAGTTCGCGCCGGTGCCCGATGTGCCCATTCCGCTCTCGCCGCAGCGGAAGTGGTTGGTGATTCCCGGTTCGGCAGGCCAGCCACGCGACCACAACCCCGCGGCGTGCTACGCCATGTTCGACATCGACAGCGGTGACCTCACCTTCCATCGTGTGCCCTACGACCACGACACCGCTGCGGCCAAAGTGCGCGCAGCCGGCCTGCCGCTGCGCCTGGCGCAGCGCCTGCAAGATGGCGGCTGAACTGGGCACCGGCACCGACAAGGCCACGCCCTTCGAGTCGGCGGTGGTGCCGGCCACGCACCCGCTGCGCCCCCTGCAAGCCGGCCAAGTGATCGACGGGTTTCGACTCGACCGGCACCTGCACCAGGGCGGCATGGCGCAGCTGTGGCAGGTGACGGCGGTGGGCCCCGGCGACGGCATCGAGAAAGAGATGCCGCTCATCATGAAGGTGCCACGCATCCTCGGTGGCGAAGACCCGGCCAGCATCGTCGGCTTCGAGGTCGAGCAGATGATCCTGCCCAAGCTGAGCGGCGTGCACGTGCCGCGTTTTATCGCCAAGGGCGACTTCACCCGCCAGCCCTACATCGTGATGGAGCGCATTGGGGGCGACTCTCTGCGCAAGCGGTTTGACGCCGCCCCTCTGCCGATCGCCGAGGTGGTCGACATCGGCACGCGTGTGGCCACCGCCTTGCATGAGCTGCATCGCCAGCACCTGGTACACCTCGATGTGAAGCCCAGCAACATCATGTTCCGCCCGGTCGTCGACGGCGCAGGTGGTGAAGCCGTGCTCGTCGACTTCGGCCTCTCGCGCCATGACCACCTGCCCGACTTGCTCGACGAAGAATTCGAGCTGCCCATGGGCACCGCACCCTACATGTCGCCCGAGCAGGTGCAGTTTGTGCGCAACGACACGCGCAGCGACCTGTTTGCACTCGGCGTGATGCTCTACCACCTGACCACCGGCGAGCGGCCCTTCGGTTTTCCTGACAACGTGCGCGGCCTGCGCGAACGCCTCTACCGCGACCCGACCCCTCCCTGCACGCTGCGGCCGGACTGCCCAACTTGGCTGCAAGAGATCATCCTGCAAGCCCTGGAGCCGCAGCCCGACAAACGCCAGCAGACCGGTGCACAACTCGCGTTCGAGCTGCAGCACCCCGACCAGGTGGTGCTGACCGAACGTGCCGCACGCCGCACGCGCAGCGGCAAGATGAAGGTGCTGAGCCGCTGGTTCTCGGCCATCGGCAACCAGCCGTCCGAACGCGCCAGCGCCACCACCCAGCTGGCGCGCAGCCCCATGATGATGGTGGCGCTGGACGTGGCCAACGGCGAGCGCGAGCTGCTCGACACGCTGCGCCTCACGGTCGGGCGCTTGCTGCAAACAGAACCCCATGCGCGCCTGGCTTGCCTGGCGGTGATGAAGGTGAGTCGCCTTGGCATGGACGAGCTGATGGAAGCCGACGGCAGCAGCAAGCATGTGAACCTGCTGGTGCAACTCAAGCACTGGGCACACCCCTTGATGCAGTCGCTCAAGCTGCCTGCTGACACGCAGGCCGGCCGCGTAACTTTCCATGTGCTGGAGGCGCCCGACGCCGCCAGCGCCATCATCGACTACGCCCGCAAGAACCAGGTCGATCACATCGTGATGGGCGCACGCAGCAGCGGCGGCTTGCGCCGTTACCTGGGCAGTGTGTCGACCCAAGTCACGGCGCAGTCCGACTGCAGCGTGACCGTGGTGCGCGCACCGGTGCGGGCCAAGGAGTGATGAGTGAAACGCCTGTGGGACATCTCCCCTTCCATCGCACCTGACTCGCCGCTGTTTCCAGGTGACCAGGCCTATTCGCAGCAATGGACGGCGCGCATCGCGCCCGGTTGCCCGGTGAATCTCAGCGCCATCACGATGTCGCCGCACATCGGCGCGCATGCCGATGCGCCACTGCACTACGCCAACGATGAGCAAGCCATCGGCGAAGTCGACCTGGTGCCGTATCTCGGCACCTGCCGCGTCATCCATGCCATCGGCCCGGCACGGCTGATCCAGGTGGCCGATCTGGCTCACGCGGCCAAAGACTTGCCGCCACGCGTGCTGGTGCGCACCTGCGACAAGGCACCCACCACCTGGTCTCCCGATTTCAGCGCCTTCGCACCAGATGCCCTGACCTGGCTGGCCAGCAGAGGCGTTCGCCTGGTCGGCATCGACAGCCAGTCGGTCGACCCCGCCGACAGCAAGACGCTAGACAGCCACCAGCAGTTGCTGCGCCACCATTTGCGTGTGCTCGAAAACCTGGTGCTCGACGGCGTGCCCGCGGGCGACTATGAGCTGATCGCCCTGCCCTTGAAACTGATGCAGGCCTGCGCCTCGCCGGTGCGTGCCGTGCTGCGGGAGCTGTGATGACCACCACGCGAAAAGACTGCCTGGCGCTCGACGCACAAGACCCGCTGGCTTCACTGCGTGATCGGTTCGACCTGCCCGAAGGTGTGATCTACCTCGACGGCAACTCGCTCGGTGTACTGCCACGAACCACCGCCGCCCGTGTGCAGCAAGTGGTGACAGATGAATGGGGTATCGGCCTGATCCGCAGCTGGAACACCGCGGGCTGGATCGACTTGCCGCGCCGCGTGGGCAACAAGATCGCCAAGCTGGTGGGTGCGGGTGAAGACGAGTTGGTGGTCGCTGATTCCACCTCGGTCAATCTGTTCAAGGTGCTGAGCGCTGCATTGCGCATCACGCACGCAGATTCGCCCACGCGCCGCAGCATCGTCTCCGAGCGCAGCAACTTCCCCACCGACCTCTACATCGCAGAAAGCCTGGCGCGTGAGCGCGGCTTGCGGCTGGTGCTGGTCGAGCCCGAAGACATTGCGCAGCACCTCAACACCGACCTCGCCGTGCTGATGCTCACGCAGGTGAACTACCGCACCGGCCGGCTGCACGATATGGCAGCGCTCACCCAAGCCGCCCATGCCGCTGGCGCGCTCACCGTGTGGGATCTGGCGCACAGCGCCGGCGCCCTGCCTGTCGACCTGCGTGGCAGCAATGCCGATTTCGCCGTGGGCTGCGGCTACAAGTACCTCAATGGCGGCCCAGGTGCTCCCGCCTTCGTGTGGGCGAATGCGCGCCACGCTGATCGCTTCTGGCAGCCGCTGTCGGGTTGGATGGGACATGCGGCGCCGTTCGAGTTCACACCTGATTACCGGCCCGCGGCGGGCATCGCGCGCTACCTCTGCGGTACGCCGCCGGTGATTTCGCTGGCCGCGCTTGAATGTGGGGTCGACACGGTGCTTGCTGCTGACATGACCGCGCTGCGGCGCAAGTCCATCACGCTCACTGAGCTGTTCATCGAACTGGTCGAATCGCGTTGCGCCGGTTTGCAACTCGCTTCGCCTCGCGACAGCGCACAACGCGGCAGCCAGGTGAGCTTCGCCCATCCCACTGCCGGCTACCCCATGATGCAAGCGCTGATCGCCCGAGGCGTGATTGGCGACTTCAGAGCCCCAGATATTCTTCGCTTCGGCTTCACCCCGCTCTACACCCGCTTCATCGACGTGTGGGATGCCGTCGAACACCTGGTGCAAGTACTGCACAGCGGCGAATGGCGCGAGCCGCGTTTCAACCAGCGATCGACAGTCACATGAGCAGCACCCCCACAACGCCCGAACGGATCGTCGTCGACGAAGGCGCCCAGCTCGACTTCTCCAAGGACATGAGCTACGGCGACTACCTGCACCTCGACGAAGTGCTCAACGCCCAGGTGCCACTCTCGCCCGACCACAACGAGATGCTGTTCATCGTGCAGCACCAGACCAGCGAGCTGTGGATGAAGCTGATGCTGCACGAGCTCGGTGCCGCCATTCGCTGCGTGGC
>JACMKW010000413.1 GCA_014379885.1 Rhizobacter sp. | reverse complement strand
TCGTGTTGCCGCCACTGGAGTTGATCGTGCGCGAAACCACGCGTCGGGTTTGATTGAGCCCCCCAGTCGCTTCGCTCCTGCCCCCGAGGGGCGCCGCCTGGCGGCCCGGCAAAGCCGGTTCCGCGGGCGTTGCTCGATGAAGAGTCGGCTTCGCGACTCTTTCCTCTAGCCCCGCACTGCGGCGTCTTCGATCTGCTGCTGCACTTTGCGCGCGCCACGCAAGACCAGGGTTTGGTCGAGCATCGCCTGCGGCGCCACCGCCTGGGCCACTTCCTCCAGCGTGTCGGGGTCGGTCATCAGCGCATTGGCCAGCGCCGACAGCGCACAGATGGAACGGCGCGGCGCCTGGGCCGGCAGCTGCCGCAGGGCATTCACACGCACATGGTGGCGCACGCTGGCCACGGCCGCGGGGCCCAGGCCCCAGCTTTCGCAGAGCGAGGCGCCCAGCGCGTCGTGGCTGACACCGAAGGCTTCGTATTCGCGCTCCACCAGCTCGCTGTCGTTGGCTGAGCTCTGGAGCATCGGGCGGTAGTCGTCGGGGGCATGCTTGAACAGCACGGCCTTGCCACATTCTTCGAACAAGCCGGCCGAGTGCGCGCCCCAGGGGTCGACGCTCAACGCCTGGCCGATGCGGCCCATCAGAAGGCCACGCACCGAGGCGCGCTGCCACACGACATCCAACTCGGGTGCGGCGGGGAACACGGCCCGCAAGCCGAATTCAAACGTCACCGCGGCCACCTCGCGGGTGCCCAGGTACATCACCGCCTGCTGCACGCTCTGCACCCGGCCCTTCAGGCCGTAGAGCGAGGAGTTCACCGCTTTCATCACCGCGGCGGCCAGCGCCATGTCGGCTTCGACGAGGCGGCCCAGGGTGGGCAGGTCCACATCGTCTTCGGCGAGCAGCAGCGACAGCTTGACCAGCACTTCAGGCTGGGCAGGCACGTCAATGTTCAATGAGCGGAGTTTTGGGTCGACAGGCATGGCGGTGTCCGGGATAGTCAATGCTTCAAAGAACATGCTACGCAGGGGCAGCCCTGGCGATTGAAAGAACAGGCTCGCATATCCCGGCTTGCAAATCGCTTCGGAAATCACTTATACGCCCGTGCGAATGCCTTCTTATACTGCTGCACTCCAGGGAAGACAGGTCGACAACATGACCATCAAGCTCGCCAAAAGCGAACAAACGCTGCAAGCCATCATCCAGACCGCTTTGCAAATTGCCGTCGTCGAGGGCTTGCATGCCGTCACGCTCGGTGAAGTGGCCAAGCGAATGAACATTAGCAAGAGCGGCGTGTTTGCCCGCGTGGGCTCGCTCGAAGCGCTGCAAAACAAGGTGATCGTGGAGTACGGCCGCATCTTTGCGGCCAATGTGTTCCTGCCGGCCCTGAGTGCCCCGCGCGGGCTGCCCCGGCTGAACGCCATCATGCGGCTGTGGATCGGCCGTGGCACCGGAGAGAACGCCATGGCCGGCGGCCTGCATACCGCCTCGGCCTTCGACCTCGACCACGTGGAAAGCGCCCTGCGCGACCAGCTGCTCGAATCGGTGATGGACTGGCGCAACCAGCTCTACCGTGCCATCACGCTGTGCATCGACGAAGGCCACCTGCGCCATGACACCGACCCCTTGCAGCTCACCTACGAGATCAACAGCCTGATGGTCGGCTTTCTGCACGATGCGCGTTTTGTGCGCGACCCGATCGCGCATGAACGTGCGACCTCGGCCTACCAACGGCTGGTGTCCACCTACCGCGCCTTCAGCTACACCGACTAGGAACAGACCCGAATGCGCGTTCTCGTCCTGGGCGCGGCGGGTTTCATCGGCTCGCACCTTGCGGCGGCGCTGCGGCAACGCGGCACCCTGCACGGCCAACCCATCACCGAGCTGCTGCTGGCCGACAGCCGGCCCGCGGCGGGCGGCTTGCAAGGCGACATCTGCGACGCGGGCTTCCTGCAACAACTGTTTGCCCAGCCCGTGGACGCAGTGTTCCACCTCGCTGCCACGCTCACGCTCGACGCCGAGCAAGACTTCGCGCGCGGCCTGGCCGTCAATGTGCAGGCCTTGATGGCGCTGCTGGCGCATTGCCGCACGCAAGTCGACGATCACAAACGCCCGCCGTTCTTCGTGTTCGCGAGCTCCATCTCCACCTTCGGCGGCCCACTGCCCGACACGGTGGACGACCACGTGGCCCAGACGCCGCAAACCTCGTATGGCAGCCACAAGGCCATCGCCGAGCTGCTGATCAACGACCACTCGCGGCGCGGCTTCATCGACGGCCGGGTGCTGCGCCTGCCGGTGGTGCTCACGCACCCGGGGCCAGCCAGCGGCAGTGTCTCGGACCGCATCGCCGCACTGATCCGCGAGCCCCTGGCCGGGCGCGACACGGTGTGCCCGCTGGCCGCTGAGACGCGTGTGCCGGTGGCGTCGGTGCAATGTGTGGTGAAAAGTTTTTTGGCGCTTCTTGAGCTGCCGGCCAGCCGTTTCGGCCCCACACGTGCGATGAACCTGCCGTCGCTCACCGTCACGCCGGCCGAGATGGCGGCTGCGGTGGCGCGGCGTGGTGCCACGGGTCACATCACCTGGCAGCCCGACGCACAGATGCAGGCCATCGTCGATGGCTGGCCACGCGCCTTCACTTCCGAACTGGCATTGAGCCTCGGCCTGCATGCCGACCGAGACGTCGACACGCTGGTTGACGCTTACCTGGAAAGCCGCTCCAAAGATGTCTGACGCTCAACTGCCGGTGTGCATCATCGGTGCCGGCTCCTCCGGCGTCACTCTGGCCAAGGCGTTGAAGGAAAAAAGCGTTGCCTTCGAGTGCTTCGAGATCGGCTCCAAGATCGGCGGCATGTGGCGCTACGAGAACGACAACGGCTTGTCGTCGGCCTACCGCAGCCTGCACATCGACACCAGCCGCATCAACCTCGGCTACTCCGACTTCCCGATTCCCGAGACCTATCCCGACTTCCTGTCGCACTACGAGGTGATGGGTTACCTCGAAGCCTATGCCGAGCGCGCGGGCGTGTTGCCACACATCCGCTTCAACACCCGCGTGGAAGACGTGAGCCCGGTCGGCGATGGCACATGGAACGTGCGCCTGGCGAATGAAAAAGGCGGTGAGGTAAAACGCTTTCGCGCCGTGCTGGTGGCGAATGGCCACTTGTGGGACGCACGCTGGCCCGATTTCGCGGGCCACTTCGATGGCCTCGCCGTGCACGCACACCACTACCGCACCGCCGAGCCGTTCAAGGACAAGCACGTGCTGGTGGTGGGCATCGGCAACTCAGGCGTCGACATCGCGGTCGACGTGTGCAAGTCGGCCAAGAGCACGCTCTTGTCAACCCGGCGCAGCGCCTGGGTGATGCCCAAATACATCATGGGCGTGCCCATCGACCGCTGGTCGTCGTTCCTGATGCGCAAGTTGCACCTGCCCACAAGGCTGGCGCGCTCGCTGATCCAGCGGCTGGCCTTTCTGGCCGTGGGTGACCAGGCCCGCTTCGGTGTGCCCCGCCCGAAACACGCCATCTGGCAGGAGCACGCCACGCTCAGCCAGGAGCTGCTGCCGTATGTAGGCCACGGCTGGATTCGCATCAAACCCAATGTGCGAGAGCTGCAAGGCACGCAGGTGGCGTTTGACGACGGCAGCACGTCGCCCATCGACGCCATCATCTACGCCACCGGTTACCGCACGCGTTTTCCCTTCATCGCAACCTCGTTGTTCGAGGTAAAGGACGGCCCGGTGTCGCTCTACCGGCGCATGTTGCCGCCATCACTGCCCGGCCTGTACTTCGTGGGCTTGGTGCAACCGATCGGGCCGACGATTCCGCTGGTGGAGATTCAGGCGCGCTGGGTCGCGTCAGTGCTGGCGGGCGAAACCAAGCTGCCCGACACGCGCACCATGGACGCCGAAATCGCGCAGCACCATCGACACCAGGCCAAGCGCTACCTGGGCTCGGCACGCTACACGCTGGAGGTTGACTTCCGCGATTACGCCGGCCAGCTACGCAGTGACATTCAGCGCAAGAAGGCGTCGTAACCCGTCTTCAGGATCAGCGCCGACACCACGGCAATGAAGACGCCGCGCACGAAGCCCGCGCCGTGTTTCAGCGCGAGCCGGGTGCCGAGCAAGCTGCCCACCACGTTGGCCACCGCCATCACCACCGCGATGTGCCACCACACGTGGCCGGTGAGGGCAAACAACACCAGTGCCGCGCTGTTGGTGGCGGTGTTGAGCAGCTTGGCGCTGGCGCTCGCGTTGAGAAAGTCGTAACCCAGCAAGCGCACAAACAGGAACACGAGGAAGCTGCCGGTGCCTGGGCCGAAAAAGCCGTCGTAGAAGCCGATCAGCAGCCCCACGGCGCTTGCGACTGCGGCTTCGGTGCGGCCGCTGAAACGCGGCACGTGGTGGCGGCCCAGGTCCTTGCGCGCCAGCGTGTAGATCAGCACGGCCAACAGCACAAACGGCAGCGCGCGGCGCAGGCCGCCTGCGCTCACCAGCGTGACCATCCACGCGCCGGCAAAGCTGCCCACCAGCGCAGCCACGGCGGCCGGCAGCAGGGCGGCCCAGCGCATCGAGACCTTCTTGGCGAACTGTGCGGTGGCCCAGGCGGTGCCCCAGACCGCGGCCCCCTTGTTGGTGCCGAACAGCGTGGCCGGCGCGGCGGTCGGGAACACGCTGAACAGGGCCGGCACCAGGATCAAGCCGCCGCCACCGACGATGGCGTCGACGAAGCCGGCAAACAGCGAGGCGAGGGTGACAGTGAGGAGATCGAGCATGCTGGGCAAAGCACCGTTCGCCCTGAGCCTGTCGAAGGGTTGGGCGCCTGTCTCCGGGGGCTTCGACAAGCTCAGCCTGAACGGGTCTCAAGCAGAAAACACAAAGGGCGCCGAGTTTCCCCGGCGCCCCTGGATTTTGTCATCGGCGCGTGCACTTCTTGGGTGCCGGCTCCTGTTGGCAAACTTTGAGCGGGTGCTCCAGGATGCCTTGAATATGTCTCCTCAGACCCCCCGCCTGTGCCCGGCAGAACAAGCCGCCAGCCGCGAGTGGGCGGACTTTAGGACGGGGGCTCCATGCACACACTAGGGGTTTTCACGCGCCAAGTTGGGGCTCGCCGGTAGCGTGAGCGCCACCCGCGTGCCCTGTGTCAGGGAACTGGTCACCGCCACGCTGCCACCGTGCAGCTCGACGATGCGTTTGACGATGGCCAAGCCCAGCCCCTTGCCGCCTTCGCTGGTGGCCGGTGCCACCGTGTGGCGGGCCTGGTAGAAGCGGTCGAACAGGTGCGGCAGGTCGGCCTCGGCAATGCCCGGGCCGGTGTCGCTGACGCTGACCTCGACCTCGTCGACACCCACACGATGCCGCTCTTGCGCCTGCACCGTGATGTGGCAGCCCGCGGCGCAAAACTTGAGCGCGTTGTCAACCAGGTTGGCCACGGCACGCTCGAACAACTCCACGTCCACCACCGCCACCACGGGCTGCTCGCCGTGCAGCGCCTGTAAGTCCACGCCCTGCTGCCCGGCGCGCTCCGCAAAACGGGCGGCGATGTCGGCCAGCAGCTCGTTCAAATCAACCCGTTCGGTGCGCAGCTGGAAGGCCGGTTCGTCAAGCGTGG
>JACMKW010000412.1 GCA_014379885.1 Rhizobacter sp. | reverse complement strand
CGTCCAAGCGCGACCTGGCGCGCAAGTTCATCCAGTACTCGCTCACACCACGCGCCCAGGTGGCCATGACCACCAAGGTCGACAACCGCAAGAGCATCCCGTCGATGCCCGCCTGGAAGCTGCTCAACGACACCAAGCCACAAGACGCCCAGCTGCTGCGCATGACGCTCAAGGGCCCGAACGTGATGGACGAATACAAGGCCAAGAAGATCCAGCTTCGCCAGTTGCCCAAGCAGCAGTCGATCGAAGACTGGAACGAGACCTGGAGCCAGTTCAAGAGCCTGTGAGGTGACTGTTCCTTCGACGCCCCACCGCGCACGCACGACCGGATCGCCGGCCGTGCTGCCGCTCGCGTTGGGCGTGCCGGTGGTGGCATGGCAGGCGCTGTTCTTCGCAGCGCCGCTGCTGTTCCTGATCGTCATCACCTTCTGGCAGGTGAAGTCGTTTCGGCTCGAACCGGCGTTCGTGCTCGATAACTGGTCGCGCGTGCTCGGCTCGGGCACCTTCGTCCAGGCCTTGCTGCACACCCTGGCGGTGGCCGCCACCACCACGGTGCTCGCAGTGGTGCTGGCTTTCCCCGCGGCGTACACGATCGCATTGCGGCTGCCGCCCCGAGCGCGTGACCTGGCGGTGGCCATGCTGGTACTGCCCGTGTTCTCAAGCTACATGCTGCGCATCTATGCGTGGCAAATCGTGCTCAGCCCCGAGGGCATGATCAACAGCGCCTTGCAGTGGGTGGGTGTCGGGCCGCTGCCCATGCTGGGCGGGGCGTTTTCGCTGCAGATCGGGCTGCTCACCCTGACGCTGCCGATTGCGGTGCTGATCCTCACCTTTGCGCTGTCGGGGGTCGACGGCACGCTGATCGAAGCGGCCGAGAACATGGGCTACCGGCGCAGCCGCGTGATCGCCCACGTGCTGATCCCGGCGGTACGGCCCGCGCTCATCCTGGCCGCCACCACCAGCTTTTTGCTGGCCTTCGGCGACTACGTGAGCCCGCTCTTCATGACCGGCAGCCGCCCGCCCACGCTGTCGATCCTGATCGTCGACACGGTGAAGTCGGGCTCGCAATGGCCACGCGCCTCGGTGATCGGCGTGGCGATGCTGGCCGTGCTGGCGCTGGTGTTCGGCCTCGGGCGCTGGTTCGCGACGCGGGGGGCGAGATGAGGGCCAAGCACTCCCCGTTCGGGCTGAGCCTGTCGAAGCCTGCGCCGAGGTGTGGGCCGCCACCTCGACAAGCTCAGTGTGAACGGCGCGGGGCGGCACCCACATGAAGCTTCACACAGGGGCCCAGCTGTCGCGTGGCCTGCAATACGCTTGGTTGGCGGCGTTGTTCATCTTCATCGCCGCGCCCATGTTGGTGATCGTGGTGTTCTCGTTCGATGCGAACCGCTTCCCGGCCATTCCGTGGGGCGGCTTCAGCCTGGAGTGGCACCGCGCCATCTTCAACGACGAGATGGTGATCGACGCTTTCAAGAACAGCCTGTGGGTGGGCCTGGGCACGGCCGTGTTTTCCACGCTGCTGGGCTTTGCCGCGGCGTACATCGACTACCGCTGGCGCTTTCGCGGCCATAGCAGTTTCGTGCTGCTGGTGGCCATACCACCCGCCGTGCCCGTGACCATCCTGGGCATGGCAATGCTCGCCTTCCTGTCACGCGTGGGCTTGTTCGGCCGCATCGAAAGCATCATGGCCTGCCATGTGGCGATTGCGGCGTCGTTCTCGATGGCCATCATCCGGCTGCGGCTCGGCGAACTGGGCAACGACCTGGAGCAGGCCGCGTGGAACCTGGGCGCCTCGCCCTTCACCGCACTGATGCGCGTGGTGGTGCCGTTTTGCAAACCCGCGTTGATCGCGTCGTTCTTCTTGTCGGCCGCGGTGTCGTTCGACGAATTCATGATCGCCTGGTTCGTGGGCGGCGTGCACGAGACGCTGCCGGTGCGCATCCTCAACCTGCTGCAAGGCCAGGTGAACCCCAAGATCAACGCCATCGGCACCGCGGTGCTGGTGATCAGCATCACGCTGGTGCTGGTGGCGCAACGTTTTATCGGTGTGCGTGCCGGCCAGCGACGCAACCAAGCCCCGCCCGGATGACCCCATGAGCAGCCCGTACGTCTCGTTGAAAGCGGTGGAGAAGCGCTTCGCCGACCACCACGCCGTGCGCGGCATTGACCTCGACATCGCCGCTGGCGAGTTCATCGCCATCATGGGCCCCTCGGGCTGCGGCAAATCAACCACACTGCGCCTGATCGCCGGGCTCGACGAGCCCACGGCCGGCGAGATCCACATCGGCGGGCAAAGCATGAAAGGCATTCCCGCCTTCCAGCGCGACACGCCGATGGTGTGGCAGAGCCTCGCGCTCTTCCCCTTCATGAGCGTGGCCGAGAACGTGGCCTTCCCGCTGCGCATGAAAAAGCTCGGTGCCGAAACTCGCCGCAAGCGAGCCCTCGAATGGCTGGACCGCATGGGTCTGGCCGGCATGGCCGAGCGGCAGATTTCGCAGCTCTCGGGCGGCCAGCGCCAGCGGGTGGCGATTGCGCGCGCGCTGGTGACCGAACCATCGATCCTGCTGCTCGACGAACCGCTGAGTGCACTCGATGCCCACCTGCGCACCCGCATGCAGACCGAGCTGGCGCGCCTGCACCGCGAGCTGCGCATCACCTTCGTCTACGTGACACATGCCCAGTCGGAAGCGTTTGCCTTGGCCGACCGCATCGTCATCATGGGCGACGGCGTGATTCAGCAAGTGGGCAAACCGCAAGACGTGTACCGCGAGCCGGTGAACGCCTTCGTCGCCAACTTCATCGGCATGAACAACCTGGTGACCGGCCAGGTGCTGGAAAGTGGCGCCGACTACATCGAGATCGCCAGCCCGCT
>JACMKW010000411.1 GCA_014379885.1 Rhizobacter sp. | reverse complement strand
GGCGCGAGGATGTCCCACAGCGTCTGGGTTCCCGACAGATCGGCACGCGCCTGGTCGACATAGGCGATTTCGAGGTTGGAGCCGAGCTTGACGCTGCCGCTGTCCGGCGGGGTCTCGCCCAGCAGGACCTTGACCATGGTCGTCTTGCCGGCACCGTTGGGGCCGATGATGCAGCGCAGCTCACCGGCGCTGATATTCAGGCTCAAGGCATTCAACGCCTTGAAACCGTCGAAGCTGACGGTGATGTCGTCCAGGTACAGAATCGCGCCGTGCGCCACGTCCAGCTCGCCTGCCTGCACCACGCGGCTGTAGCTCGTCTGGCGGCCACCCGATTCACCCGCGTTGCTGCTCTTCTTGGCTTCCATGGCCTGGCGCACACGCACGCCGGCTTCCATCAACTGCGGAGTCATGTCTTTTCCTTCACACGGCGCACAAGCCCGATGATTCCTTGCGGCAAGAAGAGCGTGACCGCAATGAACAAGGCCCCCAGAAAGTACAACCAGAACTCAGGGAAGGCTTGCGTGAACCAGCTCTTGGCACCGTTGACGAAGAAGGCACCGACGATGGGGCCGATGAGCGTGCCACGCCCGCCCACCGCAGCCCAGATCGCGATCTCAATGCTGGCGCCGGGTGACATTTCACCGGGGTTGATGATGCCCACCTGCGGCACGTAGAGTGCGCCGGCAATGCCGCACATCACAGCTGAGATCACCCAGATCGACAGCTTGTACTTCAGCGGGTCGTAGCCGGTGAACATGACGCGGCTCTCGGCATCGCGTATGGCCTGCAACACCCGCCCGAACTTGCTGCTCACCAGCCAGCGTGCCAGCAAGAAGGACCCGATCAGCATGAGCCCCGTCAGCACGAAGAGCGTCATGCGCATCGACGGTGTGGCAATCGGCAAACCCAGAATCCGCTTGAAGTCGGTGAAGCCGTTGTTGCCGCCGAAGCCGGTTTCATTGCGAAAGAACAGCAGCATGGCCGCGTACGTAAGCGCCTGCGTGATGATCGAAAAGTACACGCCCTTGATGCGCGAGCGGAAAGCGAAGAAGCCGAACACAAAGGCCAGCAGGCCCGGCACCAGCACGATGAGCGCGAGCGTGGCGATGAAGCTGTCGCTCGCCGCCCAGTGCCAGGGCAGCGTCTTCCAGTCAAGGAAGACCATGAAGTCGGGCAAGTCCGACTGGTAGTTGCCATCACGCCCGATCTGGCGCATGAGGTACATGCCCATGGCGTAGCCGCCGAGCGCGAAGAACACGCCGTGGCCCAGCGAGAGGATGCCGGTGTAGCCCCAGATCAAGTCCATCGCCAGCGCCGCGATGGCGTAGCACATGATCTTGCCGATGAGGCTGATGGCGTAGTCGCTCAGGTGGAAGGCGCTGCCGGCAGGCACCACCAGATTGAGCAGCGGGGCGAGGATGAGCACCGCAGCGAGAGCGACGATGACGCCGGACCATGCTTTGGGGGTGAGCAGCCGCGTTGTGGGGGCTGCGATGGGGGAGGCCAGGACGGCGCTCATGATTCGAGTCCTCGGGGTTGGGGCGTCATTCCCGCGAAGGCGGGAATCCAGGATGCTGGCGTATCACCAACCGTTCGGCCGGCATAGCCCAAACCGTTCGGGCTGACCCTTCGATACCTCAGGACAGGGTACGCACTGCGTGCGTATCGAAGCCTCGTGGCGCTATTCGCGTGGTGGTCTTGTTCGCTGCGTGAGGCCGCGTCGGGATGTCGTCCCGACAGCCGACTTACTTTCTTTTGCTTCGCCAAAAGAAAGTAAGCAAAGAAAAGGCGACCCTCGTCACCGGTCGGCCTAGGGCCGACTGCTCTGCGCTGCTCGGTCTTTGCGGGCGCGCCGAACTCGCTGCGTTCGCTGCGCTCACTACGCTCAAACAGGCGGCGCGAAGTCAGTTGTTGAGGCGCGCTGCGCGCGCTCCCGCAAAGCCCTGCGCTGCTCGACGGCTCAGAAGGGGCCCAAGGGCAATACGGTCGTTGCTTCGCAACATCCCCTGTCCACGCCTCGCTTCGCATCGGCAACGTGACTGCGGCGATGCGAAGCGAGCCGAGTGGCAGAGAAATCGCAGCACGCGTTCGGCGTTTCCTCAGCACAGCGGTGCAAGGCCGTAGCTTGCATCCACGCAGTTCGGCTAAATGAAGAGCGCCTTTGCTTTGGTTACTT
>JACMKW010000410.1 GCA_014379885.1 Rhizobacter sp. | reverse complement strand
TCATCGTCATGCTGACGCTCACCTTGGCCAGCGGTATGCCCACGAACAGGATCTTCATGTCCTCGACGCTGTCGATGGCCACGCCGGCCATGCCCACGTCGCCCGTCACGCGCGGGTGGTCGCTGTCGGAGCCGCGGTGGGTGGCCAGGTCGTAGGCCACGCTCACGCCCTGGCCGCCGGCGGCAAGCGCATTGCGATAGAACTCGTTCGACGCTTCGGCGGTGGAGAAACCGGCGTACTGGCGGATCGTCCACGGGCGCACCGCGTACATGGTGGCCTGCGGGCCTCGCACGAAAGGCGCAAAGCCGGGCAGCGTGTCGGCGTGAGGCAAGTCTTTCACATCGGCCGCGGTGTAAAGCGGCTTGACCACGATGCCCTCGGGCGTGACCCAGTTCAGCGCATCGAGCTGGCCACCCGGGGCCGACTTGGCAGCGGCCTTTTGCCAGGCGGCGAAGGCTTCAGGAGTGAGCTTGGCATCGTTGGACATGCTGGTTTCGCTTCGGGCTTCGCTCTGGAGGCACTGGACGCCGCCGGCACATTCACCCATAATTCAAAATTGAATTATATCTACAGACTTTGGCGTTGCGCCACTCCTTCTTGCCATGTCCACCTCTCAGACCTTAGCGCCGCTGGTTGCGCCCGCCTCGTCGCGCCTGCGTGAAAGCGCTCTGTATGAGCAGGTGGCCGAGCGCCTGCGCGCGCGCATCCTGGCGCACACCCTGCCCCCCGGCAGCTGGATCGACGAGCAGGCGCTGGCTGCCGAGTACGGCATCAGCCGCACGCCCTTGCGCGAGGCGCTCAAGGTGCTGGCCTCCGAGGGTCTGGTCACCATGAAGCTGCGCCGTGGCGCTTATGTCACCGAGGTCTCGGAGCGCGACCTGTCCGAGGTGTTTCACCTGTTGGCCTTGCTCGAAAGTGATGCCGCCGCCGTGGTCGCCACCCGGGCCAGCGACGGCGAGCTGGGCGAGTTGGAGCAGCTGCACCTTGCGCTGGAGCGCACGGTCGATGACCGCGATGCCTTCTTTCGCGCCAACGAGCAATTTCACATCCGCTTGCTGCAGATCGCCGACAACCGTTGGCGCTTGCAGCTGGTGAATGACTTGCGCAAGGTCATGAAGCTCAACCGTCATCATTCGCTGTTCAAGCAAGGGCGGCTGGAGGCCTCGCTGGAAGAGCACCGCCTGATCATGACCGCCTTGAAGGCGCGAGACGGCGCACGCGTCAAGCGCCTGATGCAGCAGCACATCAACCACGGCAAAGAGGCGGCCACGCTGTCCTGACACCAACCCCTCGCTGCCACAATCGCGCGCATGACACGACCCACGCTCAGCCTGATTGCCGCCGTGGCACGCAACGGCACCATCGGCAAGAACAACGACCTGCTGTTTCGCATCCCCGAAGACATGCAGCACTTCAAGCGCAGCACGCTCGGCTGCCCGGTCATCATGGGCCGCAAAACATGGGAGTCGCTTCCCGCCCGCGCGCGGCCGCTGCCTGGGCGCATCAACATCGTCGTCACGCACAACCGCGAGTGGCGGGCCGACGGCGCGGTGGCCGTCTCGTCGCTCGAAGAGGCCTTGTCTCAACTGGGCGACGCGCCGAAAGCTTTCGTGATCGGCGGCGTACAGCTGTTTGCGGCCGCGCTGCCCTTGCTCGACGAGATGCTGCTCACCGAAGTTGATCAAGACTTCGACGGTGACGTTCATTTCCCCGCATGGAACCGCGACGACTTTGTAGAAACCCAGCGCGAACAACACCATGCCGGCGAGCCGCACCACTTCGGCTACGCCTTTGTCACCTACCAACGCAAACACTGAGGAACACACCATGTCTGGAGGAGGTTTTCACGTTCACGGCCCGCATGACCACGAGATGGAGCATGCAGCCCAGCACGACCCGGGCGGCATGGCCGGGCAGCTGGCGGTGGTGACGGCCATCCTGGCCACGGTGGGCGCCATGTTCGCCTACATGGGCGGCGCCACACAGGCCAACGCGGGCCTGTACAAGAACAATGCCGCCATTAGGAAGACCGAGGCCTCGAACCAGTGGAACTACTACCAGGCCAAGAGCGGCAAACAAAACCTGAGTGAGCTCGCGGTCGAGCTGGCGCCCGAGGCCAAGAAAACGTTCTACGTCGACGAGATCAAGCGCTACAAGACCGAGAAGGCCGAAGTAAAACTCGCGGCCGAAAAGCTCGACAAGGAATCCACCGACTGGGACAAGAAGAGCGACGAGCAGATGCACCAGCACCACCGCTGGGCCCAGGCCACCACGGCGCTGCAGATCGCCATCGCGATGGCGGCCATCGCCTTGCTCACCAAGAAGCGCTGGCTGGAGTACGCGGTGTTCGGCGTCAGCGCCATCGGCATGACGCTCGGCGCGCTGGCCTGGTTTCACATCTGAGCCTGGCTCCCCGCTTCAAACGCAATGCGGATCGTTGAGCGTCTCTAGCCGCAGCAACCGGCCTTGCCGGTGCGCACCGCCGACACCCCGGCACTGATGTCTTGCAAGATCGTGCACTCGGTGGCTGGGCCTCCAGCGCACATGTCTGAGCACGACTTGACGAAGCGAGCCAGGCTGCGCTCCAGCGCGCGCAACTCGGCCAGTTTGGTTCGCACCGTGTCCAGGTGGGCCTGCGCAACGTCGCGGGTTTCGACGCAGCCCCGCTCTTCGCTCTTGGCGAGAGAAACCAACTCACGCACCTGCTCGATCGGGAAGCCGAAGTCCCGGCAGTGCCGCACGAAGGTCAGCAGCTGCTCGGCCTCACCGTCGTAGAAGCGGTGTCCACTCGGGCGCCGCTTGGCAGCAGGGATCAGGCCGATCTGCTCGTAGTAGCGGATGGTCGGCACGTTCAGGCCGGTGCGCTCAGCCAGCGCACCAATGGTCAATCCGGTTTCGGTGGAACGGTGTTGCATCTCTGCCCTTTGCATCGCAGCCCCTTGCATCTCAAGTCACTTGAGGTTCTAGAGTCACTGTACCGGGGATCGTCCTCCGGCATCAAGTAACTCGAACGAAAGGCTTGAGCATGAAAAAATCCGTCGCAACGTTGGGGCTGGTAGCGGCCTGTGCCGCGTGCTGCGCCCCTTTGATCCTGCCACTTCTATCCGGTGCCGGCTTGGTTGGCGCTGGCGCTGTGGGTGGTGGCCTGCTCTTGGGTCTGCCGGTTGACGCCGTCGTTTGCGGCGGCATTGCCCTCGCATTGGCAGCCGGCGTCTTCCTGTGGATGCGCCATCGCAAGCAGAAAGCCCAAGCTGCCTGCGCGTGTGAGAACGCTTGCAGTACCGAGGCTTGTGGCCCTGCAAACGGCAAGACTCCCCTTCAAGAACAGCACTCATGAAGCGGCCTCCACATTAGCCGCAGGGTTGGCCAACCATGGGCAACCTCTTCCTTATCGCAGGCAAAAAAGGCTCTTTGCGCGTTAGCCAAGCATGAGCGACGCGCCCGAGGGCCGCAGATCAAGCAAGCCGCGGATGCTTAAACCCTTGGCCCGCGTTCGCAGAGCGCATGGGTTGCACAAGCTGCGCAGCCCGTTGAGCGTGCGGAACCGCACAGACGCATCAGCGGCACTCTCATACCTTCCCAGTTCAGCCGCGACCCAAGGCGATTGACCTCATGCAAAGTGCAACCAACCCGCGGGCGACGGCATTACTGGCTCACAGAGTCGGAACGAACGCAGACGCCAGCCAGATCGCCGACGCCATTGGCGCGGTATGGCACGACCTGGACCTGGCTCTTTCCCCGGTGCTTGGGCGGCGTGGCGTGGCCGCTCTCTACAAGCGCAGCCTGCACCTGAACCTTGCAGCCTACCCGTGGCTGGCACAGATGCACGAAGGTGTCGATTCAGCCCTGGCCATCGACGTGGCGCCGCTGCACGCAATGCTCGCCATCCAGAGCGATGCCGATGCGGCCGAAACAGGCGCGGCGCTCATCCATACCTTCACCGAGTTGCTGGCGACGTTGATCGGTGACTCGCTCAGCGAACGTTTGCTGGATTCCGTGTGGGATCTTCAATCCGCCGGCGGCCCGCCCGCTCAGGACACCCTGCCATGACGAGCAAAGTAAAAATCAAACGATTGGCCACCGGCGTGCCCGGGCTGGATGAGGTGCTCGGCGGCGGGTTGCCCGAGTTTTCTTTCACGCTCATCGCCGGCCCTCCGGGCTGTGGCAAGACAACCCTCGCGCACCAAATGATGTTTGCGCTGGCCACGGCGCAGCAACCAGCGCTTTTTTTCACGGTACTCGGCGAGCCGCCACTGAAGATGCTGCGCTATCAGCAGCAGTTCGACTTCTTCGACAGCCAGCGAATCAATGAAACGATCTACTTCATCGACCTGGCAGACGAGGTTGCGACCGGCGATCTCGACCGCGTGCTGCGACGCATTGCCTCAGAAGTGGAAACGCGCGGGCCGGGTTTTGTGTTCGTGGATTCTTTTCGCGCCGCGGTGCTGGCAAGCACCGCGGCCGGCCAAGCGCACAGCATCCTCCCGCAGTTTGTGCAGCGGCTCAGCATGCTCATGACGAGCTGGCAGGCCACGAGCTTCCTGGTGGGTGAGTACACCGGTGAAATCGAAGCCAGCCCGGTTCACACCGTGGCCGACGGCTTGATCGTGCTGCGCCAGAGCGTGCAGCGCAACTCCATGGTGCGCAAGCTGGAGGTCGTGAAGATGCGCGGCCAGCCGACAATGGCAGGCTTGCACACCATGCGCATCAGCTCGGGTGGCGTCACCGTTTTTGCCCCGGCAGAAACGGCCGTGGGCACAGTTGCTGAAGCGTTGGTTCTGCCGATCGAGGCCCGCGCGCTGACTGGCGTGCCGGGGCTGGACGACATGCTGGGAGGCGGTATTCCGCGTGGGTATTCCGTGCTAGTGGCCGGGCCGTCCGGCTCGGGCAAAAGCATCTTGGCGGCGTCGTTCCTGGCGGAGGGCGCGCGCCGCGGTGAAACAGGCGTGATTGCAGCCTTCGAACTGCGCCCCAGGCGATCGCGCGACCCGGTGCTTGCCGAGCTCATCGGGAGCGGCCGTGTGGGCGTGGTCGACGGCCGCGCACCAGACCTGTCGATCGACGAGATCGTTCTCCTGCTGATGAACGAAGTTCGGCGGCTCAAGGCAAGCCGCATCGTGATCGATTCACTTTCGGGTTTCGAGCTCGTGCTGGCACCGACGTTTCGCGATGACTTTCGCGAATCGATGTCTCGCATGGTGACTGCGCTGGGGCGGCTTGGCGTCACCGTGTTGATGACGTCGGAGCTCGAAGACAGGTACACCGACCTTCGCTTCAGCCCCTACGGAACGGCGTTTCTCACCGACGCGATCATTGTTCAGCGCTACATCGAAGTAGACAGCCAGCTGCTGCGGGTGATTGCGGTGGTCAAGGTTCGTTCCAGCAAGCACTCCAACGAGTTGCGCCTGTTCAGCATCGGCGATGACGGTATTCATGTGGGTGAGATGCTGCCCGATCAGGAAGGCTTGCTGGGCGGCAGGCCGACCCGGCAACCAACCGCGGATACGCGCGGAGCTGGCACCCGCCCAGCAGGAGCTTGATATGCAGCGATCGACGGGGGCCAAAGTGAAAAACCTTTTCGGTGGCAAGGCCAGCTCGCTCGACAATGCTGCTCGGGAACTCGCCGAGCTGCAAGAGCAGTCGTCCCAAGTGCGTGTGGTGCTGGCCCACATGCAGGAGCAACTGCTGAGGAAGGATGGGCCTCAAGTCGTGGGCAGCCAGGCCACTCAGCTGGTGGAAGCCAACGAGCAACTGGTTCTTTCGGCCATTCGCGCACAAACGGACGCCGAAGCGCTGACCAAGGCGCTCGATCAGGTGTCTCAGGCTGCCGAGCTCAACGCGCTGATCGACCGGCGCGCGCGCGAGTCTTTGGCGGGGCTGAATGCGACTCTGGAGGGGCGCGTGGTGGCGCGAACCCAAGAGCTCGAGCAGGCACGCGACGAGGCGCTCTCAGCGGGCCGGGCCAAGGAGCAGTTTCTCTCCAACATGAGCCATGAGATACGAACGCCCATGTACGGCATGCTCGGCGCGCTGGAGCTCTTGTCCGGCACGCAGCTCACGGAACAACAACGGCAATACATCAGCGTAGCGTCTACCTCGGGCGAGGCGCTGCTGGGCGTCATCAACGAGGTGCTCGACTTTGCCAAGATTGGCGCCGGGCAGTTCGAGCTCAACCAGGAAGCCATCGACGTGCTCGCGGTGGTGCGCTCGGTGACGCTGCTGTTTTCGTCAACCGCAAAGAGCAAGCTCGTCGAGCTGCGGCTTGAGTCGAGCCCGTTCCTGACTGGATGGCGCCTGGGAGACGCCTTGCGCATTCGTCAGGTGCTGATCAACCTGGTAGGCAACGCCATGAAGTTCACGCAGAGTGGCATGGTGGTGGTGAGGGTTCATGGCAAGGGCGACGAGCAAGGCGAGCGGGTGGCGTTCGAGGTCACAGACACCGGACCCGGTATTGCCGAATCACAGCTCGAGAAGATCTTCGAGCCCTTCGTTCAGGCCGAGCACACGACTGAGCGTGTGCTGGGCGGCACCGGGCTGGGCCTCGCGATCAGCCGCGGGCTTGTTCGCGCGATGGGCGGTGAACTGGAGGTGACGAGCAAGCTGGGCATCGGGACAACCTTCTGTTTCGAGCTGAACTTGCCACGCGTGCACGGCGCGACGGCGGCCGTGCCGTTGTCGCTCCCTCCCGCGGAGCGCCTTCGGCTCAGTGGGCGGGCTCTGCTGGTTGAGGACAACAGCGTCAACCGCCTGATCGGTACCGCCATGTTGGAACGGCTGGGCCTGGAGGTGGTCGTTGCCGAAGACGGCAAGGAAGCGCTGGATCGGCTGGCCGCCGATGCGTTCGAGGTGGTTCTGATGGACTGCCAGATGCCTGTGATGGACGGCTACCAGGCCACCACGCGGCTGCGCGAGATCGAGCGAATGGGTGGCAAGCGCCGCACCCCGGTCATCGCCTTGACGGCCAATGCGTTCAGCGGCGACGTGGAGCAATGCCTGGCAGCCGGGATGGATGCCCACTTGGCGAAGCCTTTTGCCATCGAGCAGTTGCACGCCATCATCGTGCCCTGGATGCCGGCAAGCGCAAAACGCTAGGCGTGCGGCGCAGCTCATCAAAAAAAAGGCCCGCTACTGCGGGCCTTTTGCATGGCTGAGTGGAATGACTCAGCGAGCGGGCTCTCAGGGTCAGTTCTTGCCGAACTTCGCCTTGGCATCAGCCACGCAAGCGTTCTTGGCGTCGCCGGCCAGCGCGTCGCACTTCTCGTTAGCGAGCTTGTATGCAGCGTCACGCTTGTCGTCGACCGCTTCGGTTCTGGCCTCGCCGACCTTCTTGCCCATCTTCGCATCGGCCAGGGCCGCGGTTTCGGTGGCCTTGGCCTCCTTCACGCACACGTCCTTGGCATTGCCGGCCAAGTCGTCGCACTTTTCCTTGGCAACCTTGTAGGTAGCTTCAGCACGGGCCTTGGCCAGCTTGGTTTGGTCACCCGCCTTGCCGGTGTAGCTGTACTCCAGCTCGGCCTTGGCGACTTTTTCCTTGCCCTTGGCTTCCAGGACGCACACGTCCTTGGCGTTACCTGCGAGTGGCCCGCAGGTGGCTTTGTCAGCCTTGTAGGAAGCGCTGATGCGCTCCTTGCCGGCCTTGTAGTCGGCCTTGTTCATGTTGGCGGCCTGGGCCAGTGGCGCAGCCAGCACGGCAGCAACGATCAGCGATGCTTTGAGGTTGAAGAGCTTGGTCATGTGAGAGTCCTTTCGGGTGGTTGAAGAAAACGTAGTACCGAAGCCCTCAGGCCCGCGGCTCGCCCTGGCGATTGACGGTGACCGTGCGCCCAAGAGGCGAGGTCACGTCCCAGAACTCGGGCTTGTTCTGACTTGGGAAGGTGGTGGAGCGCTGAACGTCAAGGGTGCGGGACACCGCTCTGACGCGGCGCACATTCGCGCCCTCGGCAGCGCCGGCAACGGGCAGGGTTTGCTTCAACAGTGAATTCAATGCGGTGTCTCCGGTGTTGCGTCGTGTTAGCAACCTGAATCGGAGTATCAGAATCAGCCGGCGCCCTGCCCAGCAGACAGCACCGCCTGTGGGTGTAGTGCATGTCCTACGCTCGCGTCCGGAGGCCAGGCGTGTAGGATTTTTCTGACAACGTTTCGCGCTGGCACAAGATGGCGCGCCCTCAGGTTAGCGGCGACACTCACACTGAGTTTCTCTTTGCCCCCAATTCGCCGAGGCGACGCAGCTCGTGATATCCCAGGAAGGATCGCTGTCCATGCAGCCGCTCAGGACCTACATCGTCGAAGACAGTCAGGTCATCCGCGAAAATCTGATTGCCACGCTCGAAGAGCTGGTCCCGGTGGAGGTGGTCGGCACGGCCGAAGACGAATCCAGCGCGGTGCAATGGCTCAAGCAGCCCAGCAACAGCGTCGACCTGGTCATCGTCGACATCTTCCTCAAGTCGGGCTCGGGTCTGGGCGTGCTGAAGGCAGCCAACGAGTTGCAAAAAAAGCACAACCTGGTGGTGCTGAGCAACTACGCCACACAAGACATCCGGCGCAAGTGCCTGGAGTTGGGCGCCGACAAGGTGTTCGACAAGTCCAACGAGATCGACGCGCTGATCTTGTATTGCGGGCGCCTGGCAGCCGGCGATACCGGCCACGGCACACTCAACTGAGTGGGCTACTGAATCAGCCCGTTTTTCAGCGCGTAGTACGTGAGATCGCTGTTGGATTCGAGCTTCATCTTCTCCATCACCCGGGTGCGGTACGTGCTGACCGTCTTGACGCTCAGCGACATGCTGTCGGCCATGTGGCTGATGGTCTCACCCTTGGCCAGCCGCAGAAACACCTGCAGCTCACGTTCAGACAACTGCTCATGAAGCGGCTTGTCACCCCCACCACTCAAACCATCGGCCAGTCGCTCGGCCACACCGGCAGTGATGTACTTGCGCCCGCGCGCCACGGTACGGATCGCCTTGACGATCTCTTCGGGGTCGCAGTCTTTGTTGAGGTAACCGGCGGCGCCCTGGCGCAACAGCGTGGTGGCGTAGTGCTCTTCGGGGAAGCCGCTCAAGATCAGCACCGGCAGGTCGGGTGCACGCGCCTTGATGCCGGCCAATGCATCGACACCGCTTTGGTCAGGCATGGAGATGTCGAGCAAGATCACGTCGACCTCGCCACCGCGCACGATGTCGATGGCTTCTCGGCCGTTGGAGGCTTCGGCCACCACGGTGAAGTCGGGTTGATCGGCGAAAAACTGACGCAGCCCGGCCCGGATCATGGCGTGGTCGTCAACAATGGCTATTCGAATCATGGGGTTACCTCTGCGCTGAATCGTCACATGATCCCACGTTATTGCACAAAGAAAGGCTCGCAGCGTGTTCACCGTTGTACGGCGTAACCCCATCATTTTCCCATTGGCCTGCCTGGCGGTGGCTGCCATGGTTGGCGTGAGCGAAGCGTCTTACTGGAAATCGGTCGGTACGCTCACCGAGCTGGCCGAGGTCGGCGCCGCTCGCACCAGCGTCCAGAACCTGGCGCAAAGCATGCTGGACGCCGAAACCGGGCAGCGCGGCTACCTGCTCACCAACCGCAAGGAGTACCTGCAGCCCTATGAGAAGGCGCTCAAGGAGGTTGCCACATCGTTCCAGTTTCTCGACCAGTACTACAGCCGCGACCCCAATTCCACGGCGATCCTGACCAAGCTGCACAACCTGAGCGACGCCAAGCTGTCCGAGCTGGCGGAGACCATGCGCCTGTTTGACGAGGGCAAGCTCGAAGCCGCAACGCAATTGGTGCTGAGCGACATCGGCAAAGAGAAGATGGAAGCCATGCGCCAGCTCACCGCTGAACTGATCGCGCGGGAAACCTCCAACGTGGCCGTTGGCCGCAGCGACATCGACCAAACGTTGTGGCTCAGCCGCATCGGGGTGACGGTTCTCAGCGCGCTCAGTCTGCTTGCCTTGTTCATGTACCTGCGTCAAACCTCGGCGCTGGGGCTGCAGCGCGAGGAGCAGCGCCGCCAGGTGCAGGTCGAGCGCGACCGCCTCGAAAAAGAGGTTAGCCAGCGCACTGTCCAGCTGACCGAGCTCACTGATCACCTGCAGACCGCCCGCGAAGACGAGCGCCACCGCCTGGCCCGCAACCTGCACGACGAGCTGGGCGCCCTGCTCACCTCGGCCAAGCTCGACGCCGCACGCATCCGCTCGCGGCTCACCGGCACGGCACCCGAGGCACTGGAGCGGCTGGCCCACCTGGTCGACACACTCAACAGCAGCATTGCACTCGGGCGCCGCATCATCGAAGACCTGCGCCCGTCCACCTTGAGCAACCTCGGGCTGGTGGCCACGCTGGAGATTCTGGCGCGCGACTTCTCCACCAACTCCGGGATCACGGTGCATTGCGATCTGGAGCCTGTGAAGCTGCCAACCGATGCTGAGCTGGTGGTCTACCGCCTGGTGCAGGAGTCGATCACCAACATCACCAAGTACGCCCGCGCGAAGGACGTGTGGATCGGCCTCAAGCCGCGTGGCGGCCAGGTCGAGATCACGGTGCGCGATGACGGTGTGGGCTTCGACACCACGGTGCAGCCGCGCTCGGCCTACGGGCTCGTGGGCATGCGCTACCGGGTGGAGGCCGAGGGTGGCGCGCTCCAGCTGGTGTCTGCGCCCGGGCAGGGCACGCAGATCCGGGTGACCTTGCCCGAATCAGCAGCCTGAGCACACCGCACAGGCTGCTTGTCAGCGGCCTCCTACGTAGATCTGCTCGCTCCCCCGACAGCGCCCTGGCGATGTGGCCTATCGCCGGCCGCTGTGAGCGCGGCCACACTGGGTTCACCGATCCACAACCCACCCAGGAGCCCCCATGCTGCACTACGCCGTTGTCTTTTTCGTCATTGCCTTGATTGCTGCGCTGTTCGGTTTTGGCGGCATCGCCGCCGGCGCCGTTGGCATCGCCAAGATCTTGTTCATCGTGTTTGCCGTTCTGGCCGTCGCCAGCTTCCTCTTCGGCGTGATCCGCAAGGGTTGAAGCCGCTCACCTCACCCCACTCAAAGGAACCATCATGCAAGTCAAGACCACGCTCGAACCACACAACAACCTCGTTGACCAAGCCGCGCAATCCGCAGACAACGCGATCAAGTCCACACAGCAAGTTGCCAACCAAGCACTGGACAGCTTGGCTGGCAGCGTCCAAGAAGCTCGCAAACAGGCTTCTCCGCTGCTGAACCGCGCCAGCGAGCAAGCCTCCGCCCTGGCTCACCGTGGGCTGGACGCCGTACGTTCCAGTTCGCAACAACTGCGCCAAACTGCCTTGCACGCCACCGACACCACGGCCGGCTACATCAAGAACGACCCCATCAAGGCCGTTCTGATTGCCGCCGCTACCGGCGCAGCATTGATGGCGCTTGTGAGCCTGATCAGCCGTTCGCGCAGCCACGACTAACCCACGTAGCTGCCATGCTGCACCCGCTGCTTCACTTGGTTGCCAGCCAACCGCAACTGCTCGCCGAGCACGCCGAGGCCTACGCTGAATTGTTCGGCGAAGAACTCGGCGCCGCCACGGCGCAATGGAAGCGCAAGGCGGTGCTGAGTGCTGTAGCGCTGTGCGGGGTGGGTGTCAGCACGGTCCTCGCGGGTGTGGCGCTGATGTTGTGGGCGGTGATCCCGCCCGCAGACATTCAGGCACCTTGGGCGCTCATCGTGGCGCCGTTGCTGCCTTTGCTGGTAGCCGGGGGGTGTTTGCTGATGGCACAAACGCCGCCGGGCAAAACTTCATTCGGCGCCGTGCGAGAGCAAGTGAGAGCCGACATGGCCATGCTGCGTTCAGTGAGCGCATCGTGAGCGACGCCCGCCTGCCCGCAGTACAACGATTGGCTGAGTCACGCGAGCGACTTCGGCTGTCAATGGCCAAACCCCCCGCGCCCGAAAGCAAGGGGGTTTTGCGAGATGCCTTGCGCGACTGGTGGGCAAAGCACCCGATGCGCGTGACAACCCTTGTGGCCGCCGAGGCGGCCAAGGTCGTCATGCGGCCTTTGGCCAGGCGCCACCCCATCGCCTTGGTAATGGGTGCGCTGGTTCTGGGTGGACTGATCGTCTGGGCCCGCCCCTGGCGAGGCCTTCTCAAGCCGGCTCTGTTGGCGGGCATGCTGCCCCAACTTGTCTCCAAGATCGTGGCGCAATTGCCGGTGGAATCATGGTTGGCCGTGCTGTCATCGTTGACCGAGCCACCCGCTTCGCCTGGAGCGGCGCCCACCGATGCAACGCCGCCTCGCAGCGATGAGGTTTCGTCGCCTCAATCTCCGCTGCACTGACCTGAAAACGCGTACCCGGTCTGTTCACGCTTGGCGCGGTACATGGCGGCATCGGCTTGTTTGATCAAACCGTCGGCGGTCACGCCATCGTCAGGGTACTGTGCAACGCCGATGCTGGGCCGCACAACGAGGCGTAACTCACCAATGCGCACCGGGGCAGAGACCACATCAAACAGATAGGCCGCCAAGCGGCACAGCTGCTGGCGGCTCGACAAGCCGATCACCAGGCAGGCGAACTCGTCGCCCCCCAGGCGGCTGACCATGTCTTCGGCTCGAATGGAACGGTGCAGGCGCTGCGCCACGATGCCGAGCAACTGGTCGCCAATGCTGTGGCCATGTTCATCGTTGATGGCCTTGAAGCCGTCGAGGTCGAGGTACAGCACGGCGAACGCCTGGCGCAGTGGCGGCGTTTGAGCCAGCGTGCCGTCCAGCCGTTCAAGAAAGAAGTTGCGGTTCGGCAAGGCCGTCAGGCTGTCGTGCAAGGCCAGGTGGCGTGCGCGCTTTTCGCCGTCGCGGGTGCCGGCAAGTTCTGAGCGCAGCTGCGCGAGTGAGGTTTGTGCATCAAACAACTGCAACTCGATCGCCTGGCGCCGCGCCACCTCGGTTTGCAGGGTGCCATGCAGCTGGTTCAGGGCGCTCACACACTCCATCACGCTGGCCTGAACGCGGCCCGCACCGGCGGGCAATTCCAGGGCATGCGAACCCACAACTTGTTCTGCCACGCTCTGGCTCAAGCGGGCCTCAATCGCACCCAGCAAGTCGACCCAGTCTTCGATCGAAACCGCCTCGGGCAAGCCTGCCGGGTCGATCAGCGGGGCCAAGGATTGGGGCTCGGCTTCGGTGGGCGAGTGCTGCTGTGTCGGCGGGCGAGACCTGGACGTGAAACCTTTGCGACGAGGCACGAGCGGCGTATTCATGAACGAACTCTGAGTAGTCGCAGCGCCTCAGTCCGTTCGGTAACGCACATTGCATACAGAGTGCGTTTACTTAAGTGTTTTTAGCCCTACAGCCAGTACTCCCACGCCCGGCCGAACAGCTCTTTGAGCCGCAGGTCGAGCGAGCGCTGCTTCCATTGTTTGAGCGTGACTTCATCAGACCCGATCAGGTCTTTGGAGAACATGATCTGCATCTGCGCTCCGAAGTCGGCACCCAGCATCACCGCGTTCAGCTCATGGTTGTGCAAGAAGCTGCGCCAGTCGAGGTTGGTTGAGCCCACCGTGGCCCATACACCATCGATCAGCGCGCTCTTGGAGTGCAAGATCACCTCGCGCCGCTCGAAAATGCGCACCCCCCCACGAAGCAAACGGTCGTAGTAGGCACGGCCGGCATGGAACACCAGCCACGAGTCGGTCTGACTGGGCAGGATGAGTTTGACGTCAACGCCGCGGGCTGCGGCAGCCTCCAGCGCAGCGAGCAGCTGGGGGTCGGGCGCGAAGTAGGCGTTGGTGATGAGCACGCTCGACTCGGCGCTGCCAATGGCCGAGAGCAAGGTGGCGTAAATCAGGCTGTAGGGGTCGTCGGGCGAGCTGCCGATGGCACGCACGACCTGCTGGCCCACGTTCTGCAGCGGCGGAAAGTAGTTTCGCTGCGCTAGCGGCTCGCCCTTTTGCGCCGCCCAGGCCGCAAGAAACAGCTTTTGCAGCTCAGCCACCACCGGGCCTTGCAGGCGCAGATCGGTGTCACGCCAGGCCAAGTCGCCCCCAGGCTTGGCTCGC
>JACMKW010000409.1 GCA_014379885.1 Rhizobacter sp. | reverse complement strand
GTTGCGGCAGTCGGCCGGGCGGCGCCTGGGTGAACGGCGCCGCGGCCAGTCCGAGCAGTTGCTCGAACTGCGCGGCTTGCGCGGCAAGAGCAGCGCCAAGACGCGCCTGATGCTCGAACGCGTGGACGCTGAAACCGCCGAGTTCGAGCAATGCACTTCGCGCCTGCAAGCCATGCGCATGGTTCACAGCCGCATGCTGAAGAACGCGCTGCTCGATCTCACCAGCGACCGCCTGCGCGAAGAAGTCAACGAGATGCAGACGGCGATGAACGCCTCGCTGCTCAACCTGGGTGCGAAGAAGGCGTTCCTGGCGCTGTGCGCACGCCTGCGCGAGCTGCTCGAAGCCTCGCAAGTGCGCGCCAGCGAAATCCACGACATGCTCAGTGCCTCGTTCAGCAAACTGAACGCCGAATTCGGCTTCAGCCTCGCCGTGAGCAAGACGCCCGACCTGCAGCGCTTTGTGCAAGAGCTGACGCTGATCCAGCGCAACTACGTGCAGTACCTCGGCCTCACGCAGGCGCTGCGCCTGTCGCAGCCCAAGTTCATGGAGCAGTTCAGGCGCATGTTGGTGTCCAAGCTGCGGGTGGCGTTTGAAAACGCCAGCAGCGAGTTGGAGCTGTGGAACAAGATGGCTTCGTCCCAGGTCGATTCACAGCTGCGTGAGCGCCGCCGCGGTTTCCGCCGCCGCCGCGAAGCGCTGGAGCGCATCCAGGCCGCCTCGGGTGACCTGGAGCAACGCATCGGCGAGCTGGAGGCGCAAGACGCGCAACTGCAGCAACTGCAAGGCCGCAGCGCCGAGCTGGCGACGCGCGTGAAAGAGCAAGCGCGGCTTGACCCGCCGCCGGCCGAAGCGCAGAACAGTGAAGCCGGCATGCTGTTCGCAGCGCAGGCTTGAGCCTTTCAAAGACAGACTCGTTCGCTACGCCCCTGATCGCGTGGCAGCGCGAGCACGGCCGCCACACGCTGCCGTGGCAACGCACCACCGATCCCTACCGCGTATGGCTCTCTGAAGTCATGCTTCAGCAGACGCAAGTGGCCACGGTGCTCGGCTACTACGAGCGCTTTCTGCAGCGCTTTCCGGATGTGAAAGCCTTGGCGGCCGCCTCACAAGACGAGGTGATGAGCCTGTGGAGTGGCCTCGGCTATTACAGCCGCGCTCGCAACATGCACGCCTGCGCCAAGGCGGTGGTGGCCGAGCATGGCGGCGCCTTTCCGCGCAACAGCGAACTGCTGCAAACCTTGCCCGGCATTGGCCGCTCGACCGCAGCCGCCATCGCCGCGTTTTGCTTCGGCGAGCGGGTTGCGATTCTCGATGGCAATGTGAAGCGTGTGCTGACGCGCTTTCTCGCGTTTGATGCTGATCTGGCTGTCGTCAAGAACGAGCGCGAACTGTGGGCGCAAGCCACCAAGTTGCTGCCTGAAACAAACATCGAGCCCTACACACAAGGTTTGATGGACCTGGGCGCCACCGTGTGCCTGGCCCGCGCGCCGCTGTGCCTGCTGTGCCCTGTGCAAGCGCACTGCGCGGCGCGGCGTGCTGGAACGCAAGAGAACTTTCCGGTCAAGACGCGCAAGCTCAAGCGCGGCAAGCGTGACAACGCCTGGCTGTGGCTCAGCTGGGGCGACACGCTGTGGCTGTGCCAACGACCCGACAGCGGCGTGTGGGCGGGCCTGTGGAGCCTGCCGGAGTACGAGTACCCACAAGCACTCGAAGCAGCGAGCGCTGCCTGGCCCGGCACAGGCAACGTGTTGCCGAGCTTCACCCATGTGCTGACGCATCTGGATTGGACGATGCACCCCCTGCACTGGGCCCTGCCGGCGCGCACCACCCAGAAGCAAGTCGCTGCGATCACAGAAACCCTGCCGACCGGTGCCTGGTTCACGTTGGAAGAAGCGCTCGCCATGGGCCTGCCCGCGCCGCTGCGCAAGCTGTTGCTGCGCTCGGCTACTTGACCACGCCCTTGGTGCGCAGGAACTCGTCGACCAACTGAAGCCGCACCTGCGGGTCGGGCAGCTCCATCAGCTTTTGTTTGGCGGCAATCGAGATCGGCAAGATCTCGCACCAACGGTTGGAGACCCAGCCGGCATGGTCGAACTTGAAAGGCTTCAAGAATGGCTCGGAGCCTTGCTGCTTGAGCGTGGCGATGGCGTTGGCCAGCCCACGCACGGTTTCCACCAGCTTGTCGGTGGGCAGCGAGGCGTCGTCGCCGGCCAGCAGGCGAGCCTGGGCTTGCCAAAGACCGTCGGCCTGCTGCTTACGCGTTTGCACCTCGAAGCGCTGCGTGCCACGGCAACGCACTTGCAGAATGCCGTGCTGAGCGCTGTCCACGTCGATCAGTTCAGCCAGGGTTCCAATGTCTTCCATCGCAACCGCCTCGCCCGGCTTGCGTACCTCGGTGCCTTGGCGCAACGACACCACACCGAAGGGCTTGTTCTCGCGCATGCAGGCGCTGATCAAATCAAGGTACCTGGCCTCGAACACTTTCAGACTCAGCAGCCCGCCGGGGAAGAGAACCGCTTGCAGCGGAAACAGCGGGATCGACAAAATTTCAGTCTCTGGCATCGAGCTCTCGATGGCGAATGAGCGCAATGCCGCGGCTGGCAAAGCGTTTTGCGAGCGTTTCAACCAGGTAGACCGAGCGGTGCTGGCCGCCGGTGCAACCAATGGCCACCGTGAGGTAGCTGCGCTGGTCGTTCTCGAACGCCGGCAGCCAGCGTGCAATGAAGGCTTCGATCTGCGACATCATCTCCACCACCTCGGGTTGAGCTTGCAGGTAAGCAACGACCTCGCCGTCGCGGCCCGTCTGGGCGCGCAGCTCGCGGATGTAATGCGGGTTGGGCAGCACACGCACGTCGAACACGAAGTCGGCGTCCAGCGGCACACCGTGCTTGAACGCGAACGACTCGAACACCAGCGTGAGCGCGCGGGCGCGGGCCTGCACCAGATCACGCACCCACACACGCAGCTGGGCGGGGCGCAGCTGGCTGGTGTCGATGACGGTGGAGACTTCACGCAGCCCCGACAGCAATTCGCGCTCGAGCTCGATGGCGTCATTCAGCGCGTGGTGCCCGGCCGAGGCGTCGTCGTCGCGGCGGCGTGCGGGTGAGGAAATCGGTTCGTGCTGTGTCAGCGGGTGCGGCCGCCGCGACTCGGAATAACGGCGCACCAGCGCGTCGGTGTTCGCATCGAGAAAGATCGCGCGGATCATCACGCCCTCGCCGCGCAGCTCTTCGATCAGCGGCAACAGGTGCGGCAGCGAGCCTGCGCTGCGCACGTCCACCGCAATGGCCACACGCCGCTGCATGCGCTCGTGCTCCAGCCGCAAAAATTCGCGCAGCAGCTCGGGCGGCAGGTTGTCGACGCAGAAGAAGCCGGCGTCTTCCAACGCGTGCAAAGCCACCGACTTGCCCGAACCGGAGATGCCGGTCACCAGCACCACCTCGTGCGGGGCAGCGGGTGGCGGCACAGCCTCGCCAGAGGTCACCGGGTTCATGTTCATGCTCAGGTCCGCTTGCGGCCTCGCCCGGCCGGGGCGTTGTTGCTCGACTCTGCGGCCACGGCCAGCAGCTCTTGCGCATGGGCCAGCGTCGTGCCCGACAAGCGCTCGCCGCCCAGCATGCGCGCCACTTCGGCCACGCGGGCTTCGCCGTTTACTGCGGTGACGTCACTGCGGGTGCTGCCTTCATGCAAGGCCTTGCTCACCACAAAGTGGTGGTCGGCGCAGGCGGCCACCTGCGGCAGATGGGTAACGGCCATTACCTGGCGGTCACGGCCCAGTTGTTTCATCAATCGGCCCACGGTGTCGGCCACTGCGCCGCCCACACCAGCGTCCACTTCGTCAAAGATCAGCGTGCCGGCAGCCTCACCACCCTGCGAGAGCTGGCTCGTGGTGACGGCAATGGCCAGCGCAATGCGCGACAGCTCGCCGCCGGAGGCCACCTTGGCCAAGGGACGCGGCGTGCTGCCCGCGTGGCCGGCGACCAGAAACTCGGCCGATTCGAGGCCGAAGGACTGCGGCGCATCTTGTGCAATCAAGGTCACCTCGAAACGCCCACCCGCCATGCCCAGTTGCTGCATGGCCTGAGTGACGGCGGCCGCCAACTTCGGCGCAGCCGTCTTGCGTTGTGCTGAAACCCGGCGCGCTTCGGTATTGAACGCGGTTTGCGCTTCTTTCAATGCACGCTCCAGGCCGTCGAGATCGGCCGCCGCATCCAGTGCGCGCAGTTCGTCTTTCCATTGCGCGAGCAAGGCCGGCAGCTCGGCTGGCGGGCGGCGGTAGCGTTTGGCCAGGCTCATCCAGGCGGCCAGGCGCTCGTCGAGCTCTTGCAGCCGCTCGGGCTCAAGCTCGGCGTGGTTAAGGTAGCTGCTGAGCGTGTGCGCTGCATCTTGCAACTGGGCTTGCGCGCTTTGCAGCACGCCGGCCACGTCAGCCAGCCGAGTGTCAAATTCAGCCACGTTTTGCAGTGCATCGGCTGCGCGGCCGGCGAGGCCATCGGCGCTCACATCAGCATCGCTGATCGCATCGAGCGCGGTGCGTGCCGCGTCCATCAGCGACTGCGCGTTCGACAGGCGTTGGTGATCGGCGTTGAGCTCGTCCCATTCATCGGCGCCGGGTGCGAGCTTGTCGACTTCGCCCACTTGCCAAGCGAGGCGCTCGCGTTCGCGTTCCAGGTCAGCCTGCTGCGAGCGGGCATTCGTCAGTGCTTCGCCGGCGGCCTTCCATTGCGCCCACACGGCTGCAAGCGGCGCCGTGTCCACACCCGCATACGCATCGAGCAGGCCGCGCACCGATGCGCTTCGGGTCAGGCTTTGCCACGCATGCTGGCCATGGATGTCGACCAGGTGATCAGCGGCTTCACGCAACTGCGCCACCGTGGCCGGGCTGCCGTTGACCCATGCGCGGCTCTTGCCTTGTGCGTCGATCACACGGCGCAGCAGCAAGGTGTCGCTGGATTCGAAACCCGCGTTGTCCAACCACGCCGACAGGCTGGCAGGTGAATCGAATTCGGCCGTGATCTCGGCGCGGGCCGCACCTTCGCGCACCACGCCAGCGTCACCCCGGCTGCCCAGTGCCAGTTGCAGTGCGTCGATCAAAATGGACTTGCCGGCGCCGGTTTCGCCGGTCAGCACCGAGAAGCCGCCAGAGAGTTCCACCTCCAAAGTGGTCACGATCACAAAGTCGCGAAGAGCCAATCTGCGCAGCATGTCAAAAACCCCATTGATTGACGGCCAGCACCGGCGAAGCGAGGTGCCCATCAAGCAACGACCCACGGAACGGGCTTTGCCCGGCCGTCGGGTTGGCGCCCCTTGGGGGCAGGAGCGACGCGACTGGGGGGCTCATGTAACTCCCGCGTTCCAGTGGAGCTTGCGGCGCAAGGTGGCGTAGTAGCTCCAGCCCCGCGGGTGCAAGAAGCGCACCTGGTGGCCGGAACGGCGAATCACGATGCGGTCACCTGGCAACAGGCTGGCCAGGCTTTGCATGTCGAAGTTGACGCTCGCGTCGCGGCCGGTCACCACTTCGAGGCTGATGTCGAGCGTGTCGGGCAGCACGATCGGCCGGTTCGACAAATCGTGCGGCGCAATGGGCACCAGCAGCCAGCCGCCAATGCCCGGGTGAAGAATTGGCCCACCGGCCGACAGCGCATAGGCCGTTGAACCAGTGGGCGACGCGATGATCACGCCGTCGGCTCGCAGGTTGGCCACGAACTCCGGGCCGATGTCGACCTTCACCTCGATCATGCTGGCGGTGGCACTGCGGCTAACCACCACGTCGTTCATGGCAAAGCCGTCGAATATCTTCTGGTCGTCGCGGAACACGTTGCCTTCGAGCATGGTGCGGCGCTCTTCTTCGTAGTCGCCAGCAATGATGGGTGCCAGCGCTTCGGCGTACTGGCCCACGGGAATGTCGGTGATGAAACCAAGGCGCCCCGTGTTGATGCCCACCATCGGAAGGTTGAAGCGGGCCAGCTGGCGGGCAATGCCGAGCATGGTGCCGTCGCCGCCCACCACTACCGCCATGTCGCAGTGCTTGCCGAGTTCGGCGGGGCTCAGCGCGTTGAAATCGGCGATGCCGGTGTTCAGTGCAGTCTCGCGTTCGAGCGAGACCTCTATCCCTTGGCGCACCAGAAAATGCGCAATTTCTTCCAGCACCCCGCGGATGCCCCGGGCCTGGTATTTGCCCACGAGTGCGGCGTGTCGAAAGCGTGAAGGCATGCGCGGGATTACACCACAGCGACTGCGCGCGCCAGGGCCCAAACTCCCCTGCGGCCTACAATGAAAACCATGTTGGATGAGCGAGCCAGAACCCTGTTGAAAGCGCTTGTCGAGCGCTACATTGCCGATGGCCAGCCAGTGGGCTCACGCACACTGTCGCGCGCTTCGGGGCTCGACCTGTCGCCCGCCACCATCCGCAATGTGATGGCCGACCTGGAAGAGCTGGGTTTGATCGCCAGCCCCCACACCAGCGCCGGGCGCATTCCCACCGCACGTGGGTACCGCCTTTTCGTCGACACCATGCTCACCGCACAGCCCATCGACCTGAGCGCCGGCAACTCCCACCTGGAGAACCAGCTGCAGCCTGACCAGCCACAGCGTGTGATCGCCAATGCGGCGCAAATGTTGTCCAGCCTGTCGAGCTTCGTTGGGGTGATCACCGCGCCGCGCAAAGTGAGCGTGTTCCACCACATCGAGTTCTTGCGCTTGTCTGAACGGCGCGTGCTGGTCATTCTGGTGGCGCCCGATGGCGATGTGCAAAACCGCGTGATCGTCACCGCACAAGACTACACACAGAACCAACTCATCGAAGCCAGCAACTACCTTACTGCGCAATACGCCGGCCTCACCATCGAAGAAGTGCGCGAGCGCCTGAAGAACGAAGTGGATGTGCTGCGTGGCGAGATTGCTGCCCTGATGCAGGCCGCCGTGCAGACTGGCGCCGACGCCATGCAAGACAACCAGGAGCAGGTGGTCATCAGTGGCGAGCGCAACCTGCTCACGGTGCAAGATTTTTCGAGTGACATGGGATCTTTGCGCAAACTGTTCGACCTGTTCGAGCAAAAGACCCAGCTCATGCGCCTGCTCGACGTGAGCAGCCGCGCCGAAGGCGTGCGCATCTACATCGGCGGCGAGAGCATGGTGGTGCCGTTCGAAGAGCTGTCGGTGGTGTCGGCCCCCTACGAAGTGAACGGCCAAGTGGTCGGCACGCTGGGCGTGATCGGGCCCACCCGCATGGCCTACGACCGCATGATCCAGATCGTCGACATCACCTCGCGGCTGGTGAGCAATGCGCTGAGTGTGAAGTGACCCCAGCCCGTTCGGCAGACCCCCCAACGTTCCGACCCCCTCCACCGTTCGGGCTGAGCCTGTCGAAGCCAGCGTGCCCTCCCTACAATGCCCAGCTCCGGGCCGTTAGCTCAGTTGGTTAGAGCAGAGGACTCATAATCCTTTGGTCGTTGGTTCAAGTCCAACACGGCCTACCACTGAATTCGCGGGTTGTAGCGTGATTCACCGCTCACAAATCCGCTTGAAAATCATCGTGATGCACTTTTTGATGCATCCCGGGGTTTCCCTCGTATTACGGCGGGGATTTGCTGAATTCATGCTGTTCGATGGCCTGTTCGTACCGATCTACGCACCGCCTCGGCACCTGAGCGGCGACCTCACATCCAGCAATGGCGGCCCTGCGGAACCGCTCACTTATTTGCCACGGCGCTCCGTATGAGCTGCAGGCTGCTGCGAAGCGCACGCTCGTAGATCTCGTCGAGTGGCACGTTGGGGGCATCCGCCGACACGGGAATTGTGCCCAGCTGATGTGCAGAAATCAGCCCCGGTTTGCTGTCGCCTGAACCGAGCGACACGATGCCGACCAATCGCCCCGCACCGTCGTACACCGGCGCGCCCGCAGTGCCCGGTGACACGACGATGCCGAGTGCGCGCGCACCGCCCTCGCGCGGTGGCGCGCCGAGAAAGCCAGTACAGAGTTGCGGCCACGCCGGGCGCCCCGCGCCATCACTGCGGTAGCCCACCGCATGCGCGGGGCTGCCGGGAAACGCGGCGCGTGGGGCTCTTGTCAGCGGCACCGGCAAGTCGAGCGCCTCGGCAAGCTTCAACAGTGCCGTGCCCGTTGCGTCGTCGCGGCTTACCACCTCTGCCTGGCGCGTGCGGCCCAGGCCGTTGCGAACCCACAGCGTGCCCTCGCCCGCGACCAAACCTGCGGGCACCAACGCATGGCGTGCGTCGTCCAGCAGCAGGGCTGAACCGACCACCCGCGCGTCGCGTGGCACTGCGTCGCCCAGTGTTGGTGGTGAAAGATCGTCATGGGTCGCATCGGCGGTTGCATCACGGGCAACGGGTCGGCACGAGTCGGCCGGTGTCAGTGCGCCAAGGCCTGGGTCACCCGGAAGGCGTTGCCTGGCGCGAGCGAGCGTTGCCTCGGCTGCAGCCTGCTGCCCGCCGAGGCTGAGAAGCCGCGCATACAGGATGGCACCTTCGGCTTCATCCGGGTGGGCACCGGCCGCATGCGCCGCAAACGCGATCGCCTGACGATACCCGCCGCCCTGCATGCGTGCCCGCACCCAGCCGACCTCGATGTGAGCGGCATGCTGCAAAGCAGCCGCCTGCTCAAACGCGGCCTGCGCGACACCTGACTGGCCTTGGGCCAGGGCGGTGTCAGCTCGCTGCAGCAGCGCAGCCACCTCCGGTCGGGCCGCGGTGTGTGCGCCGGCGGCGCCCACCACGAGGGCCAGCGCCGCGCAGCAGGCAGCGCCTCTCGTAGTCGTCACGGGTTGACGTTGGCGCCGCCTGGGCAGCTGGTGCCACCCACCCGGTTGATGCGCGGTTTGCCGAGTGCCGCGTCGGCCGGGTTGTAGGGCGCGCTTGGCGCGTTGTAGGCCGCGAGATACGCCACCAGTGCGTCGATGTCTTGCGCACCCCCGAGCGGGTTGGTGCCATTCAGGAAGGCCGTGTAGCCGTCGCCCCCTGTGGCCATGAAGTTGTTGACGGTCACGCGGTACGTGCGAGTGGGGTTGAGCACGGCACCGGCGGCATCAACCACCGTTTCGACCTGCCCGTTGGTCGTGAGCGTGACGTTGCGGATGCGTGCATCGCAGGCCAGCGCGCCATCCCAGGTGTAGCGGAAGCCTGCCGAGGGCAGCATCAGTCGCGTGGTGGCAGCACCCTGGCCGCGGCATCCGGCGAACTGCTGCTCGAGCACGTTCTTCAAGTCCTGTGCGGTGAGTGTCATCGTCACCAGGCTGTTGCCGAAGGGCTGCGCGGTGAAAGCTTCGCCATAGGTCACGTTGCCGTTGCCTTCGGTGCCGCTGCTGGCATAGGTGAAGCCGGGGCTGCGCACGCCGCCTCGGTTCATGAAGGCGATCTGGGCGCCGCCAAAGTCGGCAGGCGCGGTCGCGGCCAGTTGTGCATCGGCGATCAAGTCACCGGCAGGCATGTTGCAGGCAGCATCGGTCGCCGAATTGGGCAGGTCTGTGGTGATGGCGCCGATCACGCGGCCGGCGATGGGCGAGACGAGTGCGTTGTAGCCATTCATGATCGCGGCGACTTCTGCACTCGGCTGAACCGCAGGGTTGGTTCGGTCGACCAGGCGATTGGTGGGTGCCACGGCGGTGATGTCGCGCGAGCGCGGGTCGATCGTCACGTCGATGTCGGTCAGCACGCGGCCAAAGGCGCTGGCGCTCGTCACCGGCACCAGACGGCCGATGATGTTGGGCAAGCCGGCGTTGCGCGGGGTGATGGTGGTGCCGCTGTTCGTCACATCGACCGTGTTGGCCGAGCAGTTGTAGGCCGCGTGGGTGTGCCCGCTGACGACCAGGTCTACCGCGTTGTCGAGACGGCTCACCACCTGGGCGATGTCGGAGCCAGCGAGGTTGCCGTCGCAGCCGTTGATGTCTGACAGGCCCGGGCCCTGGAAGCCGCCCTGG
>JACMKW010000408.1 GCA_014379885.1 Rhizobacter sp. | reverse complement strand
TCGCCCAACTACCAGGAGTACCTGACCTCGCTGCAGTACTCCTACGTCTTCGGCAGCTTCTGACATGCGCGCCCTGCTCACCCCGCGCTTGCTCTGCGTCGCACTGGCGGCCACCTTGCTGGCCGCTCCGGCCTTCGCATTCGACCTGGTGTCGAAGAGCGAAGCGATGAGTGATGCCGCCGCGCCCGAGGTCTTTGCCAAGGGGTTGCCGGTGCTGGGTGCACCCAACATCGATCTGGTGTCGCCCGACGTGAAGAAACCACTCACCGGCGCGGTGAACATCGTCGTGCGCTGGGCCGCAACCGACGGCGCCACCATCGACCTGTCCACCTTCAAGGTGCTGTACGGCCGATTGCGCATCGACGTGACGCAGCGCCTGGCCGGCCACGCCAAGGTGACGGCCACCGGCCTCGAGGCGCAAAACGCGTCGCTGCCCGAAGGCAGCCACCGTCTGATGATCCAGATCGCCGACAACCAAAAGCGCTTGGCGCAACACGAAGTGCTGCTCGAAGTGGCGGCCAAACCTTGATGCGGCTTCGGCACTGCGTGGTCGCTGTGCTGCTGTGCAGCGCAGCTCTGGCGCAGGCCGAGCCCAGCACACAGGAATTGATCGACCAGCTCAAGCCCGCCGCCAGCAGCACACGCTCGCTCGGCCTTAAGCGTGGGTTCAAGGCACAGCGTGTGGAGTCGGCCGCCAGCGACGCGGCTTCGGCACCGGTGGTTTCTTCGCCCATTTCTTCGCCCATCGCGGCCAGCGCCGTGACACGGTCGCCCGTCTCGACGGCCGATCAACCGCCGGCAACCCGGCCCAGCGTGTCGCTGTCGATCGAGTTCGACTTCGATTCGGCACGCGTGCGCAGCAAGAGCCTGCCGGTGCTCAACAACCTGGCGCAGGCGCTCAAGTCACCTGCCTTGAAAGACGCCCGCTTCCTGATCGAAGGTCATACCGATGGTGCGGGCCGTGCCGACTACAACCAGCGCTTGTCGGCGCAGCGCGCGCAAGCCGTGAGCAGCTTGCTCGCGTCGCAGGGCGTGGCTGCATCGCGGCTGTCTACCGTGGGCAAGGGGTCGAGCGATCTGGCCAATGCGAGCGATCCCGCAGCCGCTGAGAATCGCCGGGTGAAGATCGTCAACCTGGATTGACGCTCTGCGAGCGTCTTTTTGCGTTCTGCGCCCGCCTGGTGCCGCAGGCAATGCATCCCTAACGCGCTGCTGACTTCTTCAACTGCACCCGCGTCACATTGCCGTCGAGCACCATGACCTCAGCGTCGTAGCCGCGGTAGGCCATGCGCTGGCGCATGCTTTGGGCGGCGTCCAGCAAGGCCGGCAACATGCTCAGCAGGGCGAGGCTCTTGCCGGTTTCTTCGGGCACGGCCTTCACGTTCACCTTGCCGCCTGCATCCTGCACGTTGCTCACGATGCGCGACAGGCGCGGCGGCAGGCTGTTGGCCGAGGCTGGCACGAGCATCGGAATGTCGATCACTTCCACACCATCCCCCAGCGCAGCTTGCACCTGGCGCTCGAAGGCTTCGGTGTCGATGAAGGAGATGCGCTGCGGCACCCCGGGTTGGGCCGGCGGCGTGCTTGAGCAGGCGGCGAGCGCGGCCGACACGGCAAGGGCCAGAAGAACACGTGAGAACACAGGCGTCATGGCGAGAGGCTTTCGGGTGAATCGGTGCATGGAGGACTGGCACCATCATCGCCCGGCCGCACGCCGCCAGCGCGCTCCAATGCACGCACTTTTGCACGCTTGGTCTCAGCCATTCAGCCGATGCCCGTGGTGAGCGCCTCGTCCACCACCTCGACCCAATGCCGCACGGGCGTGGCCGTGCCGCTTTGCAGGTGCTGGATGCAGCCGATGTTGGCCGACACGATCACCTGCGGCTCGCTGGCGGCCAGCTGTTGGAGCTTGCGGTCACGCAACTGGTGCGACAGCTCGGGTTGCAACACCGAGTAGGTGCCGGCCGAGCCGCAGCACAGGTGGCTCTCGCTGGCGGCCAGCTTGACTTCGAAGCCAAGCGTGGCCAAGTGGGTCTCGACACCGCCACGCAGTTGCTGGCCGTGTTGCAGCGTGCACGGCGGGTGAAACACCAACTCGCGCAGCTTAGGCTTACGCAGCTTGGTCTTGAGCTTGGGCGCGAGCTCGGGCAACAGCTCGCTGAGGTCGCGGGTGAGCTCGCTGATGCGTTGCGCCTTGTCGGCATAAGCCACATCAGCGGCCAGCGCGTGGCCGTACTCCTTGACGGTGACACCACAACCCGAAGCGTTCATCACGATGGCCTCGACCTTGTTGGCCACCACCAGCGGCCACCAGGCGTCGATGTTGCGGCGCATGTCGTTGAGGCCGCCTTCGGTGTCAGCGAGGTGGGTGCGGATGGCACCGCAGCAGCCCGCGTCGTCGGCCACCAGGGTTTGAATGCCCACCGCGTCAAGCACACGGGCGGTGGCGCTGTTGATGTTGGGTGCCATCGCCGGCTGCACGCAGCCCATCAGCAGCAACACCTTGCGTGCATGCTCGCGGGTCGGCCACTGGTGGGCGCGTGGGTTGGCTTTGAGCGGCACCTTGTCCTTGAGCGCTGCGGGCAGCAGCGGGCGCACCAGCTGACCGAGCTTCATCGCCGGGCCGAACGCAGGTGACGTGAGGCCTTCCTTGAGCAGCCAGCGCACGGCCCTTTCTTTCGGTGGGCGCGGCACACGCTCTTCGACGAGTCGGCGGCCGATGTCGACCAGCTGCCCGTACTGCACGCCTGACGGACAGGTGGTTTCGCAGTTGCGGCAGGTGAGGCAGCGGTCCAGGTGCAGTTGCGTCTTGCGCGTGACCGGCTCGCCTTCGAGCATCTGCTTCATCAGGTAGATGCGACCTCGCGGGCCGTCGAGCTCGTCGCCCAGCAGCTGGTAGGTCGGGCAGGTGGCCGTGCAAAACCCGCAGTGCACACACTTGCGAAGAATGGCCTCGGCCGCTTCGCCATCGGGCGTGCCCTTGAACTCGGGGGAGAGTCTGGTTTGCATCAGATGACGGTGTAGGTGCAGGCCCAGTAGTACGGCCACTCTGCCCACGTGAAATCACGGGCTCGGTGGGCGAGCAGGCGCTTCATGTTTTCAGCGCCGGGGAAATTCTTCAACACCTCAAAAGTGGAGCCATCGTCGAGCCGACGCGTCTGGTAGCTGTTGCCCACCGCATCGCGCCGGGTGATGGGGGAGCTGCCGCCTTCGACGTAGCGGTTGTCTAGAAGCACCACGCGCGCACCGGGTTGCAGGCAGGCATGCAAGCCGTCAAGCCACTCGGCGCTGCGCTCGATCGGCACATGCGACCACCAGAAGCCGGCAAAGGCGGCGTCGAACTCAGGCCCGAGGCCGAGCGCGTAGGCATCGGCCTTCGTGAACTGCACACGCGCGTGCGGCAACGGCTTTGCCCGTGCGAGCGTGAGCACCTCGTCATTGACGTCGGTGGCCAGCCACAACGCACAGCGCGCCGCAGCAAACGGTGTCCAGTAGCCCGTGCCACAAGCCACCTCGATCACCTTGCGGCCGTCGAACAAGGGCGGCAGCCAGGCCTTCACGGCGGCGATGTCGGCCTGCCGCTCCGGCTTGGCGTAGATGCGCTCGTACTCTCGGGCGCGCAGTGCGTAGTAGCGCTGCATGTTGTCGGGGGTGTCGAAGCTGGCGGCGTTCATCAGGGCACCCTACGCACTTCGTGCGATCCCGCCAAGCGGGAATGAGCCCCTTCGGGCGGCCGTGCGTTGCTCATCTCTCCAACTCCGGGTAAAGGCGGCCGCGGTTGAACACCCCGGCCGGGTCGAAGGCTTTTTTCAGATCGCGGTGAATGCGGTCCAGCGGTGGCTTGAGCGGCGCGAAGGCCCCGCCTGCCTTGTACTGCGACATGAAGAGCGCAGCGTGCCCACCTGCCCTTGCCGCGGCCTCGCGCACCTTCGCGGCCGAAGCCGAGGTGCACAACCAGCGCTGCGCGCCGTGCCATTCGATCAACTGCTCGCCAGGCAGGATCAGCGGCCTGGCGGTGGGCGGCAGCGACACGCGCCACAGCGCCGCGCTGCCACCGGCCACGGCCGTCTGCGCCTTGGTGAAGTATTCGTCGGTGTGGTTGCGCAAGCCGTTCCAGAAGGGGCTGGCGTGGGCTGGCGCGATCACCTCACCACCGAGTGTGACGATGGCCGTCTACACCGCCGCGAGCGCGCCGCGCAGGCGCAGCAGCAGGCTGCCGTCCCACCAGGCGCTGGCGTTCAGCGGCAGCGGTTGTGCGCCCCACAGGTTGAGCTTGTCGAGCGCGGCCACCTGGTCGAGTTGAAAGCGCAGCGTGGCTGTGGCCGGCGCCATGGGCAGCACCTTGAGCGACACCTCCAGAATCACACCCAGCGTGCCCATCGAGCCCGCCAGCAGACGCGACACGTCGTAGCCCGCCACGTTCTTCATCACCTGGCCGCCGAAGCTCAGCACCTCGCCCTTGCCGTTGAGCATCGTGGCACCGAGCACGTAGTCGCGCACCGCACCCACCGAGGCGCGCGGCGGACCCGACAGCCCCGCCGCCACCATGCCGCCCACGGTGGCGCCGGTGCTCAGGTGGGTGACGAAGTGCGGTGGCTCGAAAGGCAGGCACTGGCCGCGCTCGGCGAGCACACCTTCCAGTTCGATCAACGAAGTGCCACCGCGTGCCGTAACCACCAGTTCACTCGGCTCGTAGCTGGAGATGCCGGCCAACCCCGTGGTGTGCAGTGGCTCACCTTGCGGCGCTTCACCGTAAAAACTCTTGCTGCCGCCACCGCAGATGTTGAGCGGCGTGGCAGCAGACTGGGCGGCAACTACCTGGTCGATCAGGGCCTGGAGCGCGGAATCGTTGGCATTCATGACTGGCGCTATTGTCAGCGCACAGAGGGTGTCTGCGGCCACACCGGCAGTCCGGCGTGCCCAAGGCCTACAGACATACGATCTGAAGCCGATAAACGAGGTGAAACCGTCCGAGCACCGCCAGTTGGGGAAGCTCTCGCGGTCAACAGAGCATGAATACACAGATTTTGCGATGACGCTCCCACCCCAACTCCCCGAAGATCGGCATCTGCGAACAACGCCCATGCCGCATTCGCCCACTGGACAAACGGAGTCAAGCGTCATCTCGCTGGACGAAACAGTGCTGTACCGCAACGACCGCACGTTGGTCTTGCGCCGCCGCTTGCCCGACGGCCGTTGCGTGATCAACAAGTTGGCCTCCGGCTTGGCTGCCCAGGAACGGCTGCGCAATGAGGCCGCCATCCTGGATCACCTGTCGGCCGTGCCAGGCGTTGCCCGACTCGCGCAGTCGCCTTCCGCGCCTGACTCGCTGAGCTTCGAAGACGAAAACGGCATTTCCCTGGCTCAGGTTCTGAAGGAAAGGCGCCTAGACATTCCCGCGGTGCTGTCTCTCGCCATCGATCTGGCACAGGTGTTGGCCGGCGTGCACGGTGCAGCTGTCATTCACAAGGACATCAACCCGTCGAACATCTTGCTGGTCGGCCCGGGCAGCAAACCCGTTCTGATCGACTTCAACATCGCCACGCGTTTTGCCGAGGAGCGGCCGACCTTCGCCCATCAGAGCCACATCGTCGGTACGCTGGCCTACATGTCACCCGAGCAGACCGGGCGCACCGGTCGGCCCGTGGACCAGCGCTCGGATCTTTATGCGTTCGGCGTGACGCTCTACGAGCTTGCCGTCGGCCACAAACCGTTCGAGACGGAAGACCTGCTCGGACTGATCAACGACCACCTGGTCACCCTGCCAACGCCCCCCGTTCAGATCGGAGCCGGCGTGCCGCCGATGCTGTCGGCCATCGTGATGAAGCTGCTGCAAAAGGAAGCCGACCGCCGCTATCAAAGTGCAGAAGGTCTCGCGCATGACCTCAAGCGCCTGCGCACCTCGCTGGCCCAGGGCGAATCACAAAACTTCGTGCTCGGCGAGTTCGACTTCCCGTCGCGGCTGACGCCGCCGTCGCGGCTGGTCGGGCGCGAAGCCGAGATTCGCGTCTTGGAGGGCGCGCTCGACCAGGCCTTGCGCGGCGAGTGCCGCGCGGTGTTTTTGGCTGGCGTGCCAGGCGTCGGCAAAAGCGCCTTGATCAACGAGATGCAGCCTGCCATCACGGGCCGCAACGGCTGGTTCGTCTGCGGCAAGTTTGATCAATACCGCGAAGAAGGCCCCACGGCAGTCGTCCAGGCCTTGCGCGCTCTGGGTAGGCTGATCCTTGCGGAGCCGCAGGCCCAGCTCGAACAGACGTGCCTGAACATCAGGAGTGCCTTGGGCGCCAATCTCGGCTTCGGCCCCAGCCAGCTGCCCGAGTTCAGCATGCTGCTGAGCCCGATGCCGAAGGTCACCATCGACGACCCCCGCCAGGCCGAAGCCCGCATGATGCAGGCCACCATGGATCTGCTGCGCGCCATTGCCAGCCCCGAGCGGCCGGTGGTGATGATGGTCGACGACCTGCAGTGGGCGCCTGAGGTGGCGCTGCACTTCATGGATGTGCTGCTCACGACCGAACACCCCATCAAGGGCCTCCTGGTGGTGGGCGCCTACCGCGCCAACGATGTCGACGCCGAGCATGGCCTGCGCGCCAGGCTGTCGCGATGGGAAACCCTTGGCGTCAAGCCGCCGATCATGGCGGTGCAGAATCTGCCGCCGACCGACATCAGCCTGCTGATCGGCGAGATGCTGCGATTGGATCGCAAGCGCGCCGATGAACTTGGCCAGGCCATCAGCGCTCGCACAGACGGCAACCCGTACGACACCGTCGAGCTGATGAACGCATTGCGCCACGACGGGCTGCTCGCTGCCCACAATGGCAGCTGGCAATGGGATCCTGCGGCCATTCAACGCTACGTCGGCAACTGCGACGTGGTCGGCCTGCTGAACAAGCGCATCGAGGGCTTGCCTGCGACCTCCATCGCGCTGCTGGAAACGATCGCCACGCTGGGCGGCGAAGCGGCCTTGAGCATGCTGGCCACGGCCACCCTGCTGGACACGCAGACGCTCCTCGCGCGGCTGGCCCCGGCACTGGAGGACGGTTTGCTCCGGGTCGACAACGCCGAAGACCGCCTGTTCTGCTTTCGGCACGACCGGGTGCAGCAGGCCATGTTCGAGCGCATGCCCGCGGCCCAGCAAGGCCAGGCGCGGCTGAGCCTGGCGCGGCGGCTGTCCGCCTTGCCTCAATATGCCGCGATGGCCGCCCAGCAATACTTGCTGGCCGCCGCCGACATCACCGATGCACAGGAGCGCAGCCTGGCGGTCGCACTGTTCAAGCGCGCCGCAGCCCGCCACCGTGTCGAGCGCTTTGTCTTGGCCGAGCGCTTCCTGGCTGCCGCGATCGGCCTGATCGAGGGCGCCCCGGCAGATTTCGAACCAGGTCAGCTCATCGCGTTGCGAATCGAGCGCCATGCTGCGCTGTATGCGCTTGCTCGCTTGCATGAGGCCGACACGCTCTACTGCGCCATCGTCGATGGCTGCGCCGACCCGATGGTCTTCGTGCAGGCCGCTGCGGTGCAGATCGCCAGCCTCCAGGTTCGGGCCCGGCAGGCCGAAGCCATGGCGCTCGGCCTGGCCTTGTTGTCGCGGCTGGGCGTGAACATGCCCGCCGATCTGCAGCAGGCCTCGGCCCTGCGGCTCGCGGAGGTGACGCGCTGGGTCGCCGGCACCGACAAGGAGGGTGATCACCTGCGTGCCGAGGTGCAAGACCCGCACATCCTGGCGCAGGCCCGGCTGTTGATGAAGACCGCGACCGCAGCCTTCTTCGCCGACACGACCATCTATGCCTGGCTCACGTGCGAAAGCCACAAGCTCTGGGTCGCCCATGGTCCGTGTGCCGACCTGCTGAGCGGCCTGCGCGCCCTGCCCATGTTGCTGGCGGGCGCACTGCAAGACCACCGAAGCGCTTATGCCGCCGCACGTCACCTGCTCGGGGTCGGCGAGGCTTGCGGCTACGGCGCCGCCACCGAGCTGGCCCGCTTCACGCTGTCGCTCTGCGCCATGCACTGGATGGAGCCGCTTGAGCACAGCGTTGCCGAAGCGCACAAGGCGGCCGAAGGTTTGATGCGGGCCGGCGATCTGCTGTATTCGTCTTTCGTGTTGAACGTACCCGTGCCGATGACGGTGGACTGCTCGCCCACGCTGGCAGGCTGTGAAGCCGAGCTGCGGGGTGCCCAGGCGTTCGCGGCGCGCACGGGCAACGCCTTCAGCACCACCAATTTGCTGCCGCTGCAGCAGTTGCTGCGAGCCCTGCGAGGCCAAACCGATGCGGCGGGCAGCTTCTGCGACGATGGCTTCGACGAAGCGGCCTATGAGGCGAAAGTGGCCGATCCGCCATCGATGCTGAGCGGCATGTTCCACATTGCTCGGGGCCTGTCGGCCGCGTTCTTTGGCGACGCGCCCAAGCTGATTCGCCACGCGGCGGCGGCTTTGCCTGCACTGCCCCGCATGCCGGGCCTGTATCAGACGTCTACCGCACATTTCCTGCAGGCACTGGCCCTGGCGGAGCGCGTGCGCAAGACGCCTGGCGCCGAACGAGGGCCGATCCTCGCAGAACTCGACGGCTGCCGCGACTGGCTCGCCAGGCGAGCCGCCGACGCGCCCGTCAACTACCTGCATCTTGTTCACCTGGTCGATGCCGAACGTGCCTGGGCCATCGACGATGCCACCGCAGCGGCCATCGCTTTTGAGGCGGCGATGGCGCAAGCAGAGACGCGCACGCGTCCATGGCACCAGGCTTTCATTGCCGAGCGAACCGGCTTGTTCCATCTGGCCCGCGGGTTCGAGAGCACGGCGAGGCTGCGTTTGATGCAGGCGTATCAGCTCTATGACGCGTGGGGCGCCGCGGGCAAGGTTCGCGAGATGGCGCGCCTGCACCCTTTCCTGCGGGGCCACGCCAACAAGCCGCGCCGCACGGAACAAGGGAGCCAAAGCGACATCGTGTCCTCGGACGCGGTGGATCTGCTGGCCATCGTGCGGGCTTCGCAGACCATGAGTTCGGAAACCACGCTCGCGCGACTCAACGCCAGCATCGTGAAGCTGCTGGGGGCGATGACGGGCGCCACCTCCGTGTTGCTGATCGTGCGGCGCGACGGCAGCAACGATTGGCTGCTGGCGAGCTCGCTTGGCCCCGATACGGAGCCGGTATCGGTTGAGCAGGCGGCCGAGCAGGGCTTGCTGCCGATGTCTGCCTTCCGCTATGCAAAGCGCACCGGCGAAAACCTGCTGGTGCCGGACGCCAAGCGTGACACCCGCTTTTCGGGCGATGCTTACATGGCCGGGGTCGAGCACTGCTCCTTGCTCGTGACCCCCATCACCAGCCAGGGCGAACTGCGGGCGGTGCTGATGCTGGAGAACCGGCTGTGCCGCGGCGCGTTCTCATCCGATCGCCTGGAGACGCTCACGCTGATTGCCGGCCAGCTGTCGGTATCGATCGACAACGCGATGCTGTATGCCTCGCTCGAACGCAAAGTGGCCGAGCGCACCGCGGCACTCGAAGAGGCCAACCGCTTGCTGGAGACTCTGAGCGTCACTGACGCGCTGACCGGCCTGCCAAACCGCCGCCGCTTCAACGACGCGCTGGAAGCCGAATGGCTGCGCGCCAAACGCTCGGGCACGCCAATCGGCTTGGCCATGATGGATGTCGACAACTTCAAGCTCTACAACGACCAATACGGGCACCAGCGTGGCGACGCCTGTCTGAAGCTCGTCGCCGACGCGATGAAAACGGGCTTGCGCGCCGGCTCCGACCTGATCGCGCGCTACGGCGGAGAAGAGTTCGTGCTGCTGCTGCCCAATGCCAACACGGCTGACACCCTGATCGTGGCCGAACGTGTGCGGGCGGCGGTGGCCGCAAGGCAGGAGCCCCACGCCAAATCCGGCCACGGCATCGTCACCATCAGCCTCGGGGTTGTCTCTTTCGTGCCGACCCAAGACAGCCGCCCCCAGCAGTTCATCGAACTCGCCGACGAAGCGCTCTACGAAGCCAAACGCACCGGTCGCAACAAACTGGCGGCCAGCGCCTGGGTTCAGGTACCTCAGGCTTGAGGCCTTGTGGCAGCGTCCCGATAGTGCAGGCGTCTTGTACAGACGCGCTTGATCACATGGCAGGCCTCTTCCACGTGCCACTCAAGGCTCAGGTCATGGGCGTTCCCACACCACCTGCTGGCGCAACCCATCGAGATCGAGCACACGCAAGCCGCCGTACTCGATGCGGATCAGCCCCAGCCCCTGCAACGCGTGCAGCGCTTCGTTGACCCGTTGGCGTGACAGGCCCACCAGGTAGCCCAGCTCCTGCTGGGTGATGCGCAACAGGTTGCCCACCCCAGGGTAGAGCAGCGGGTGAAACAGTGCGGCCAGGCTGCGGGCCACACGCACGTCGGGGTCGTTCATGCGGTCGATCTCGCGCGCGCTGATGAACTGGCCGAGCCGCTCGTTGAGCTGCTGCATCACAAAGCGGTTGAACGGAATGCTGCGGTCGATCAGCCAATGAAACATCTCGACGCTGATGCCGGCCACCACACTCTTGCGCAGCGCCTGAATGTTGTAGCGGTAGACCTCGCGCTTGAGCACCGTGCCTTCGCCGAACCAGCCACCCGGCGGCACGCCGGTGAAGGTGATGGGCACACCGCGGCTCGAATCGTTGCTCATCTTCAAGAGGCCGTCGATCACACCGAACCAGAAGGTGGCAGGCCGGCCCACACGGCACAACAGTTCACCGGTGCCCACGTTGACGACCTTGATGTCACCAATGGCCCGCAGCCTCTCGTCGGCTTGCAGCGCCTTGAGCCAGGGTATGTCGGCGAGCTCGGCGGGTGTGGCCTGCCGTGCTCGTGCCACCAGCGGGGTGGCGGTGTGTGCGGGGGCTGGCGCGGTGCGGGAGGCCATTGCGGATAAGCATCGGGAAAGAACGGGGGAGGACTGTCCCTAGGATTGTCGTCAGAACGACACCTTGGCGTCAAACTTGTTCCTACAGTGCGCCTCATACCGATCTGCAGAACCAGGAGACAGCGACTGTGGTGACCACGACCTTCCCGCGTTTGATGCTGGAGCACGCCGCCCAACGGCCGCATGCCCCCGCCTTGCGCGAGAAGGAGTTCGGCATCTGGCAGACGCTGAGTTGGTCGCAACTGGCCACCCTCGTGCGTGAACTCGCTGGCGGCCTGGCCGCTGCCGGCCTGCAGCGTGGGCAACACATGGTGGTGGTTGGCGAGAACCGGCCGCGCTTGTACGCGGCGATGCTGGCGGCGCAGTCGCTGGGCGCCATTCCGGTGCCGCTGTACCAGGATGCGGCGGCCGGCGAGTTCGTCTTTCCCATCGTCAACGCCGAGGTCGCGTTTGCGGTGGTCGAAGACCAGGAACAAGTCGACAAGATGCTGGAGGTGCGTGAGCAGAGCGAGGGCCTCAAGCGCATCTGGTTCGACGACCCGCGCGGCCTGCGCCACTACAGCGAGCCGGGCCTGGATGCGATCGACACGCTGATCGAAACCGGCCGTGGCTTCAACACAGACCACCCCGATTTTTTCAACGCCGAAGTGGCCAAAACACAGGCCAGCGACGTGGCCGCGATGTTCTTCACCTCGGGCACCACCGGCAACCCCAAGGGCGTGGTGCACACACACAACTCACTGATCGACCGTGCCCAGGCCGGTGCGCGCTTCGACAGACTGAGCAACCGCGAAGAAGTGCTGGCCTACATGCCGCTCGCGTGGATCGGCCAGAACGTGTTCTCGTATGCGCAGTGGCTCACCTGTGGGTATGTGGTGAATTGCCCCGAGAGCGCCGCCACGGTGAGCATCGATCTGCGTGAGGTCGGGCCCACCTACTACTTTGCGCCGCCGCGAATCTTCGAAGGCCTGCTCACCAGCGTGATGATCCGCATGGAAGACGCGTCGGCGCCCAAGCGCTGGCTGTTCCAGCGATTCATGGCCGTGGCGCGCCGCGTGGGGCCCGCGCTGATGGACAGCAAGCCGGCGGGCCTGGCCGACCGGCTGCTGTATGCCCTCGGCAATCTCGTGATCTACGGCCCGCTGCGCAACACGCTGGGACTGTCGCGTGTGCGTGTGGCCTACACCGCCGGCGAAGCCATCGGCCCTGACCTCTTCAGCTTCTACCGCTCGATCGGCATCAACCTGAAGCAGCTCTACGGCTCCACCGAGACCGCCGTGTTCGTCTGCCTGCAGCCCGACAACCAGGCGCGCGCCGACACCGTGGGCGTGCCCATCGAAGGCGTGGAGATCAAGGTGGCCGACAACGGCGAGATCCTGGTGCGTTCGTCGGGCCTCTTGCGCGGCTACTACAAGAACGACGCCGCCACCGCCGAGGTGCTCACGCCCGAGGGCTGGTACCACACGGGCGACGCCGGGTTTCTGGACGCGCAGGGCCACTTGAAGATCATCGACCGCGCCAAAGACGTGGGCCGCCTTCTTTCCGGAGACATGTTTGCGCCCAAGTACGTGGAGAACAAGCTGAAGTTCTTCCCCTACATCAAGGAGGCCGTGGCCTTTGGCGACCGGCGCGACAAGGCATGCGCCTTCATCAACATTGACGCCGAGGCCGTGGGCAACTGGGCCGAAAAGCGCAATCTGCCTTACGGCGGCTACACCGACCTGGCGCAAAAGCCCGAGGTGTACGAGCTGGTGCGCGAGTGCATCGAAAAGGTCAACGCCGACCTGGCGGCCG
>JACMKW010000407.1 GCA_014379885.1 Rhizobacter sp. | reverse complement strand
CCGCAAGAAAGACATGATCCTGGTGAGCGGCTTCAACGTCTACCCCAACGAGGTCGAAGACGTGGTGACGCAGATGCCGGGCATCCTGGAATGTGCGGCCGTGGGTGTGCCCGACGCCAAGGCCGGCGAGGCCGTCAAGCTGGTGATCGTGCGCAGCAACCCCGCCGTCACCGAGGCCGACGTGCGCGCTTATTGCGAAGCCAACATGACCGGCTACAAGCGACCCAAGATCGTGGAGTTCCGCAACGATTTACCCAAGACGCCGGTGGGCAAGATTCTTCGCCGCGAGTTGCGCGACAAGGCCTGAACGCACGAATCTCTCGGAAATTCCTTCGGCCTCCGCGGGAAATCGTGAAAAGTTGGCGCAACGGCGGTTCTAATGTGGAACGGTGCCTAACAAGAGGCACCGAACGACGCAACTCAGGCGTGCGCAACCCGCGCACACTCGAAGCAGCGACGACGTTATCCACGGGAGGTCGCCAGTGATCTGGTCCAAGACTGATGCGGGAAGAGTTGAAATGCAGACGCGTGCGCTGGTCAAGGAGCGCAGCCAACGCAACCTGCTGCTGCTCATCGATGGCGTCAAGACCGAAGAGATGCTGTTGGCCAACGTGGTGGGCCTCCAGCCCGAAGACTTCGAGTTCCTCGAATCCCTGCAGCTGATCGCCCCGGTGGCCGGCTCGGCAAGCCGCTCCGCTGCGGCGTCGGCGATCAGCGCGGCCCCCACCGTGCCGGCCGAGCTGGCCGAAGAGCATTTCCTCGACTACCCGAAGTTCACGGCCACGCTGACCCAGCTGATCTCCAGCGAACTGGGCTTGCGCGGCTTCACGCTCACGCTGGCGGTCGAGAAGGCCAGCAGCATTCAAGAGCTGCGCGACGTGGCCAACCGCGTGCTCGACCAAATCCGCGACCGCAAGGGCCTGCCGGCCGCCGAAAAAGCGCGGAGCGCACTGTTTGGCGGCTGATCGCCGTTGCCCGCCGACCCACATTCAGTGAGTTTTCTGCGCAGTGTGCTGCGCGCTTTGCGGCGCTCCCTTCGCGCCGTGCTGCTGGTTTTTGCGGCGGCAATTCTTTTCATCGAAGAATGGGGCTGGCGCCCGCTCACTGCCTTCATGGGCTGGGTTGCGAAGTGGCCACCGCTCGCCCGGCTGGAAGCGTTCATTCAAGGCCTGTCGCCGCGCTGGGCCCTGGTGTTCTTTCTGGTGCCGGCGGTGCTGCTGTTCCCAGTCAAACTGGTGGCCCTGTGGCTCATCCAACAGGGTCACACCGGCTTGGGCCTGACGGTCATCGTGCTGGCCAAACTGGTGGGCACAGCCTTGGTGGGTCGCCTGTTCGTGCTCACCGAGAGCCAGCTGATGAAGTTCCCGTGGTTCGCGCGCGCCCTGGGCTGGTGGCGCTCGACCAAGGAGCGTGTCAAGGCAGCGGTCAGACGTTCGGCCACCTGGCGTGCAGCCCAGGTGTTACGCCGGCGAGTGCGCGTGTTGTTCAGGCGCTTTAGCCGCTCGTAGCCAGACGCCTCAACGCCGAAACCCCGGCAAGCGCTGGCGTCGGCTTTCGAACTCCGCGGTCAGGCTCGCGTCGTCGAATGTTGCGGCGATGGCCTCGGCGCGCGTGAGGGCGCGGTGGGCTTCGTCGTTCAGGCCCAGCCACACACAGGCGTTCCAGCGTTCGAGTTCGAGAAAGGCGCGGTCCACTTCTTCGGCGTGTGCGCTGTCTTTGGCATCGAGCACCGCCAGCCCGTCGGTCGCATGGCGGCGCGCCAGGTGCGGTTCGCCGAGCACGGTGCAAGCCAAGGCTCGCACGTAGAGCGCGCGTTCCAGTTGCACCCAAGTGCCTGCTTTCATCCACAGCCGGTACGCCTCCTCGGCGCTGCGCGCCAGGGCGGCACGCAGCGCGCCGTGGTGAAGATCGTGTTCGGCCCGCTCCAGCAGGCCGTTGGCGAGGTTGTTGAGGCAGGCCGCCGCCTGGGCATCGAGCGCCGACTCTGTGGGCCACGACGTGTGTGTCACCGGGCCCAGTGCGTTCAGCGCAGTCTGCGCGGCTTCGGCAATCGGTTGTGCCGGCACGAGGTACGTCGCTGCCGCCAAGCTCAGCAGTTCGTGCGCTCGTTCATTTGCGACACCACTGGCCGTGACCAGCCCTTCCACCGCATGTGCCAGCGGTTGTGCCGAATCGGTGACGAACGCTGCCGCGCCCAGCTGGCGCCACAGCGCCAAGGCAGGGGCCGGCGGTGCGAGGGCGATGAGCTGCTGTTGCCGTGTCAACGCCTCGCCCCAGGCCGCGAGTTTTTCGCCCAGCACATGGTTGAGCAAATGGGCGTAGACGGGCCGGCGCTCCACCGGCAGCTGGGCGGGGTCGATCTGGCGCAGCAGCTCGGCCGCTCGCGCTGGCTCGGCGTCGTGGCAGGTGTTGGCGGTGGCCAGGTGGTCGGTGTCGATGCTCATTGGGGATCTTCGTGCTGCGCACTCCGAATTTCGCTCTTGGGACGGCCCGGCGTGCTCACTGCGTGTCTCTCGTGTGAAGGCCTACCGGTGCCGCACTCTAGCTGAGGCACACTCGCCGCATGCCCGCACGCTTGTACCTGGAGCAGCCGCTTCAGGCCGATTCCCTCATCACCTTGCCGCCCGGCCCGGCCCGCCACGTGCAGGTGCTGCGCTTGCAGCCCGGCGCCGAGATCACGCTCTTCAACGGCCAGGGCGGCGAGTGGCGCGCCACAGTGCAGCAGATGGGCCGCAGCGAGGTGCAGGTGCAATTGCACGAACACGACGCGGTGAACCGTGAGCTGCCTCACCCCATCACCCTCGCCATCGGCATGCCGGCCAACGAACGCATGGATGCCTTGGTGGAAAAAGCCACCGAGCTCGGCGTGGCTGCCATCCAGCCGCTGTTGACCGAACGTTCGGTGCTGCGCCTGAGCGGTGAGCGCGCCGAACGGCGCCTTGCACACTGGCAGGGGGTCGCCGTGGCCGCCTGCGAACAGTGCGGGCGCACCCGTGTCCCCGAGCTGTCACCGGTGCGCACGCTGGCTGACTGGCTGCGTGTGCGGACTGCAATGAATGGTGAACAGCGCTGCGTGCTCAGCCCACGTGCTGCGCGCACCTGGTCGGCCACCTACACCGGGCCGGCCGTGTTCTTGAGCGGCCCCGAAGGCGGCCTCACTGACGCCGAACTCGCCTTGGCTGAAGCCGCCGGTTTTTCACCGCTGAGCCTGGGCTTGCGTGTGCTGCGGGCGGACACGGCGCCGCTGGCCGTGCTGGCGCACCTGGCCCTGTCATCTCTCTGACGACGAAGCTCGCCGCATGAACATCCCTTTGCTGTGGCTCACCCTTTGCCAGGGTTTGTTTCTGACCAACAACGTCACCTTCATCGCCATCAACGGCCTGGTGGGTCTGCAACTGGCGCCCAACCTCTGGCTGGCCACGCTACCGGTGATGGGCTACGTGGCCGGTGGCGCGCTCTTCACCGGCCTGGTGGCACGGCATCAGCGGGCCTGGGGGCGCAAGCGTGCCTTCCAGGCTGGCCTGCTGGTGGCGTGCGCCTCAACGGCGGTGTGCGCCTGGGCCGCGATCAGCCACAACTTCTGGTTGTTGGTGGGCGCAACGGTGGTAGCGGGTTACTACAACGCCAACGCCGGCCTCTACCGTTTTGCGGCCACCGAGCTGGTGGCGCCGGCCTTCAAGGAGCGCGCGATCTCGTGGGTGCTGGCCGGCGGCATTCTGGGTGGCGTGGTCGGGCCTCAGCTGGCCAACCAGACACGCGATGTGTTGAGTGCACCCTTTGCTGGCGCGTACGTGGCGTTGGTGGGGGTGGCGCTGCTGGCGCTGTTGGTGGTGTCGTTCATCCCTTTCCCGCCACTGCTGCTGCCCACGGCTGAAAAACCCGGGCGGCCCTTGCGTGAGATCGCACGCCAGCCGGTGTTCATTGTGTCGGTGGCAGCGTGCGCGCTGGGCTATGGCGTGATGAGTCTCTTGATGACCGCCACGCCGATCGCGATGGCGCAGTGCAAACACCCGTTTTCGAGCGCTGCGCTGGTGCTGGAGTGGCATGTGCTGGGCATGTTTGTGCCGAGCTTCTTCACCGGCAGCCTGATCAAGCGGTTTGGTGTGATGCCGATTCTCGTGATCGGCTTGTTGCTCAACCTCGCGTGTGTGGCCATCGCGCTGTCGGGCGTGGACCTGATGCATTTCGTCAGCGCGCTGCTGCTGCTGGGCGTGGGCTGGAACTTCCTCTACATCGGCGGCACCACGCTCTTTACCCAGGCCTACCGCCCCGAGGAGCGCACCACCGCACAGGCGGCACTGGACTTCTGGGTCTATCTCACGATGACGGTCACCGCCTTCAGCTCGGGCGCTTTGGTCACCACCGGCGGCTGGGCCTGGATGAACTGGGGCAGCCTGGTGCCGCTCGCCCTGCTGGCGGCTGCACTGACCTGGTTGTGGACATTGCGCCGCAGCCGCGAGGTCGCAACAACTGGTTAACCCTAGGCATGGACGTTGCCGATCCGGCGTCAACTTCTTCCTCGGGTTCAATATGAACGACATACCCACCACCGCTGTCTACGCATCCATCGGAGTGCTGAGCCAAGGCGTGTTGGGGCTGATGTTTGTGCTGGTCTGGCGGCACCAGCGCAAGCCCTGGGCGGCTCTTTTCGCTGGCGGCCACCTGATCACGGCCGTGTTCTTTGCCCTCAAGCTCTACACCTACCCGACCTACGAGCGGCCCAGTCTGGTTCCGGTGCTTTTTGCACTGCCGGCGGTGTTGCTGATGACCCTGGGTTACGTGCGGTACGTCGACCTGCCGCGCGTCGTGGCCCGGTGGGTTGAAGGGGCAGCAGCAGTTGTCGCCACCCTGCTGCTGGTAGCGGTGGTCGCAGGGGTGATTGGGCGGGTGGCCCTGTTCGGCGTGCTGGCCAGCTTCCTGGCCTGCCAGGCGGTCATGGCGCTATGGGGCATGCGGCGCGAGCCGGGCAGCGGCCATGGCCTTGTGTTCTCAGCCCTGATGCTTTTCCCCGTGATCGTGGTGTTGGCTGCGCAGGGCATTGTTGACCCGCGCGGGTTGGGCTACATCGTGCTGGTGCCGCTGACAGTGAGTGGCATCACCGTGCTCACCACCGGCTTGTTGCGAGCGCAGCGACGCGCCACCGAAGAACTGCAGCGCAGAGAGCAGGCCGAAACCGCATTGCAGTCATTGAACGAAACACTGGAGCAGCGTGTGTTGGAGCGCACCGGCCATCTGCACGAGATGGTGGTCGGGCTGGAGAGCTTCAATCGCAGCGTCTCCCACGATCTGCGCGGCCCGTTGGGTGGCATGGCGGGGGTGTCGCGGCTGGCCAGCGAAGCGCTGTCACGTGCTGACGCTGTCACCGCTCAGCGCATGCTGTCGGTGATCACCGTCCAGGCCGATGCGTTGGGCCAGTTGGTGACCGACCTGCTGTCGCTCGCCCGCGTGAACGATGCCGATCTTGCGCCGCAGCCCATCGACCTTCAGGTGTTCGTGCGTGACACGCTGGAGCAGATGCGCCTGGACCAACCCGACAGGCAGCCGCTGCCTGTGGACGTGGGCGAACTGCCCACCGTCGAGGCCGACCCTGGCCTGCTGCGCCAGGTGTATGTGAACCTGCTGGGCAACGCGGTCAAGTTCAGCCGCGATGCCCACCCGCCGCACATCGAAGTGGGTGCGTTTGCACGCGACGGCGAGCAGGTGCTCTACGTGCGAGACAACGGCATCGGATTCGACGCCGCCCAGGCCGAACGACTGTTCGAGCCGTTTCGTCGACTGCATGGGCAGAAATATCCGGGGCACGGCGTGGGCCTGAGCATCGTCAAGCGCATCGTCGAGCGGCATGGGGGGCGCTTGTGGGCGCAGGCCAAGCCCGATGCGGGCGCGACCTTCTTCTTCAGCCTGCCCGCGGCGCACTCAGCGCACTGAACGCGCCGAGCCGGCCACCAGGTCGAAGCGGAACAGGCGGCATTCGATCGGGCCGTTCCACATTGGCACGCGGCGCGACTCTTTGAGGCGCATTGCGCTCGGCAGCTTCATGTCGGGGCTCAGCACCCAGGCCGTCCAGCCGGCGGGGTGTTGCGTGTAGGCGCGCTTCCAGTGGGTGGCCAAGCGGGGGAAGAAGTCGTCCGGGGTGTCTCTGTCTTGCGCCGACGGGCGCGCGGCCTTGCCGGCCACATCGATGCGCTCGCCGTAGGGTGGATTGATCATCAGTGTGCCGTGCAAGTCGTCGGGTAGCGCGGGTGCCGGCCGCTCGAGTGCGTCGCCACCGTTGAACTGGATGAACTGCTCCACGCCCGCGCGCTGCGCGTTGCGGCGCGCAAAGTCGACCATGCGAAAGGACACGTCGCTCGCGAAGATAGGCACCGCGCTCGCATGAATGCGTGACTGCGCGTGGCTCTTCAGCCGCTGCCACTGCGCGCGCATGTCGGCATCGGAAAACGGCAGCAGGCGTTCGAAGGCGAAGCGGCGCTTCAAGCCTGGTGCGATGCCGCAGGCGATTTGTGCGGCCTCGATGGCGATGGTGCCCGAGCCGCAACACGGGTCGTGCAAGGCGCCTCCCGCCTCCGGTGTGCCGCGCCAGCCGGCGGCGGCCAGCATGGCGGCGGCCAGTGTTTCCTTCAGCGGCGCATCGCCCTTGTCTTCACGCCAGCCACGCTTGAAGAGCGACTCGCCCGAGGTGTCCACATACAGCGACGCATGCGTTTCGCCCAGGTGCAGCACGAGTTGCAGGTCGGGTTGTTGGGTGTCGACGTTGGGGCGCTCGCCGGTGGCTTCGCGCAGCATGTCGCAGACCGCGTCTTTCACGCGCAGCGCAGCGAAGTTGAGGCTGCGCAGCGGGCTGCGATGCGCGGTGGTGTCAACACGCAGCGTGTGCTGCGGCGTGATCCATTGTTGCCAATCGACGCTGCGCGCCAGCGCATACAAGTCGTCTTCACTCTGGTATGGGCCGGCCGCCACTTCGGCCAGCACCCGCTGTGCGAGGCGGCTCTCCAGGTTGAGCGCCATCACGTCGACCGGGGCGCCGTCGACGCCCACCCCGCCGCGGCCGGTGTGCACCTGCGCCTCGGGTAGCACACGCTGCACTTCTTCGGCCAGCCAGGCTTCAACGCCTGCGGCGCACGGCAAGAAAAGGGGCAAGGCCATTACATCGTCCGCCGCAGGTTGGCCGGCGCAATGCGCAAGGCCTCGCGGTACTTCGCCACGGTACGCCGCGCTACCTGAATGCCTTGTTCTTCGAGCATCTTGCTGAGCTGGCTGTCCGACAGCGGTTTGGCCTGGTCTTCGGCGGCGACCAGTTGTTTGATGAGCGCACGCACCGCGGTGCTCGACGCGTTGCCGCCCGCCTCGGTGTGGAGCGAGGAGCCGAAGAAGTACTTCAGCTCGAAGGTGCCGAACAGGGTGGCCATGTACTTGGCGGTGGTCACGCGCGAGATGGTCGATTCGTGCAAACCGAGTTCGTCGGCGATCTCGCGCAGCACCAGCGGCTTCATTGCAATTTCGCCATGCGTGAAGAAGCTCTTCTGTCGCTCGACGATGGCCTGCGACACACGCTGGATGGTGTCGAAACGCTGCTGGATGTTCTTCATGAACCAGCGCGCCTCCTGCAGGCGCGAGCTGAGCGCGGCGCCACTGCTGGTGCTCGGCGTGCCGCGGCTGTGCTTGATGGCCTGCGCATAAAGGTCGTTGATGCGCAGCTTGGGCATCACGTCGGGGTTGAGCACCACTTTCCAGTTGCGGCCCGACTTCTGCACGATCACGTCGGGCACGATGATGTTGGCTTCGGCGCGTGCGAACTGGCGGCCCGGCTTGGGCTCGGTGGCCACGATCAAGGTTTGCGCCTGCTTGATGAGCTCTTCATCCGCGCCTGTGGCGGCCATCAGCTTCTTCATGTCGCGGCGGGCCAGCAGTTCCAGGTGCTGCTTGCAGATCATGATGGCGATCATCTGCGCTTCGCTGCGCGGCAGCGCGCGCAGTTGCAGGATCAGGCACTCGCTCAAGTCGCAGGCGCCCACGCCCAGCGGGTCCATGTTCTGCAGCCACTTGAGCGCGCACTGCAGGCGGTCCAGAATTTCTTCGCGCTGGGTTTCGTTGTCGCTCAGCTCGGCGGCGATTTCTTCCAGCGTGTCGGCCAGATAGCCGTCGTCGTTGAGCGACTCGATCAGCACCGTCACGGCGGCGCCGTCTTCGCCGCTCAGGCGCATGCCCAGCAGCTGGTTGCGCAAGTGTTCTTGCAGGCTCTCGCCGACGGCGTTGCGTTCCTGCGGGTCGAAGTCGTCGCTGTCGTTGTTGCTGCTGGTGCCGCTGCTGTTGGGCAGCTCGCGGATGCCATCGAAGTCGTCACGCTCGGTGCCGTTTTCCCAGTCGTCGCGTTCGGTGGTGCCGAACTCGGCGCTGTCCACGCCGGGGGCATCGTCACCAGCCGTGGCGTCGGCGTTGGGTTCGGCGGCACGGTCGACTTCGCGTTCGGCCACACGCTCCGAAGGCGAGAGGCGCTCGGTCATGGGCTCGAAGACGGGGGCTGCTTCTTCCTCAGCTTCGAGGAAAGGGTTTTGCTCCAGCATCTGCTCCACCTCTTGGTGGAGTTCGAGGGTGGAGAGTTGCAGCAGACGAATCGACTGCTGCAACTGGGGCGTGAGCGCCAGATGCTGAGACAGGCGCACCTGCAATGACGGTTTCATACTGCTTCGTTCGACGCGCGGGCCGCAGCGCCGGGCCGCTCCCAAGCAGCGGCCCGATCCCCTCGGGGGATCGGATCACGGAACGTGAGACGAGGGGCTGTCATCTCACATCCGGAAGTGTTCGCCGAGGTAGACCTTTCGCACGTCGGCGTTCTCGACAATCTCGGTCGGCGTGCCTTCGGCCAGCACACGCCCCTCGCTGATGATGTACGCGCGGTCGCAGATGCCCAGCGTCTCGCGCACGTTGTGGTCGGTGATCAGCACCCCGATGCCACGTGCCTTCAAAAAACCGATGATGCGCTGGATCTCCAGCACCGCGATCGGGTCGACGCCCGCAAACGGCTCGTCGAGCAAGATGAAACGCGGTTGCGTGGCCAGCGCGCGTGCGATCTCCACACGCCGCCGTTCACCGCCCGAGAGCGCGGGCGCGGGGCTTGCGCGCAGCTTGTCGATGCTCAGGTCGTTCAGCAAGTCGTTGAGCAGCTTGTCGATGGTGGCCTTGGGCAGTGCGCGGCCGTCAGCGCCGTGCTGCAGTTCCAGCACCGCGCGGATGTTTTCTTCCACCGTCAGCTTGCGAAAGATCGAAGCTTCTTGCGGCAGGTAGCTCAGGCCCAGCCGCGAGCGTTTGTGAATCGGCAGCCGCTCGACACGCTGGCCATCGATGCTGATCTCGCCGGCGTCGGCACGCACCAAGCCCACGATCATGTAGAAACTGGTGGTCTTGCCCGCGCCATTGGGCCCCAGCAGCCCCACCACTTCCCCACTGTTCACGGCGAGGCGCACGTCTTTCACCACCATGCGCGCGCCGTAGCTCTTTTGCAGCCCCGCGGCTTCGAGCCGGCTGGTGGTGCTGAGTACCTCGTGCGGAGTGCTGGCGTTCATCGTTTGGCCCCCGAGGCCGCAGCTGAAGCGGCCTCGGCGGCTG
>JACMKW010000406.1 GCA_014379885.1 Rhizobacter sp. | reverse complement strand
TGCGGGCCGACATGGACGCCCTGCCTGTGGCCGAAGCCACCGGCCTGCCGTTTGCATCCCACACCCGCGCGCCCTACCAGGGCCGCGAGACACCGGTGATGCACGCCTGCGGGCACGACGGTCACACCGCCATCCTGATGGGCGTGGCCGAGGTGCTGGCGGGCATGAAGGATCAGATCCCGGGCACAGTGAAGTTCATCTTCCAGCCGGCCGAAGAAGGAGTGCCCGACGAGAGCAGCGGTGCCGCCTGGGGTGCACGCGCGATGGTGGCGCAGGGTGTCTTGGAGAACCCCAAGGTCGACGCGGTGTTCGGCCTGCACATCTCACCCAACATGCCTGCGGGCAGGCTGGGCTACCGCAGCGGGCCGATGATGGCCGGCGCCGACACGGTGCACATCACCATCACCGGCGAACAGACGCACGGTGCCGCGCCCTGGACCGGGGTTGACCCGATCGTCGCTGCGGCTCAGGTCATCACCGGCTTGCAAACCATCGTGAGCCGCCAGCTCAACATCAGCAACGAGCCGGTGGTGCTGACCATCGCCTCCATCCACGGCGGCAACCGCGAAAACATCGTTCCCGAGACGGTCGAGATGCTGGGCACGCTGCGCACCTTCGACGAAGACATGCGCGCCGAAGCCAAACAACGCATCACCACCACCGCGCAGAAGATCGCCGAATCCAGCGGCGCCAAGGCGGCGGTGCGTTTCGGCCCGGCGGCTTACAGCGTGACGGTCAACCCGCCTGACCTGAGCGACGCGATGCTGCCCACGCTGCAGCGCGCGAGCGGCGGCAAGGCGATGTCGATCCCGAAGATCAGCGCGTCGGAAGACTTCTCGGAATACCAGAAGGTGGTGCCGGGTTTGTTCTACATCCTCGGCGCGCCGCCCAAGGGCAAGGCCCACACCGACGCACCGGCCAATCATTCGCCGCTGTTCGACTTCGACGAAGCCGCGATGCCGCTGGGCGCGCTCAGCCTGAGCCTGTTGGCACTGGACTACTTGGCCGGGCGCTGAACGCCAAGCATCTCGGCCCCGAGCGCTTCGGCCACCTCGATGCCATCGACCCCGGCCGACATGATGCCGCCCGCATAACCGGCCCCTTCGCCGGCTGGGTACAAGCCCTTCACGTTCAGGCTCTGGAAGTTTTTGCCACGGGTGATGCGCAAGGGTGATGAGGTGCGTGTCTCCACGCCGGTGAGCACGGCATCGGGCATCGAGAAACCCTTGATCTGGCGCTCGAACGCGGGCAGCGCTTCGCGCACGGCGGCGATGGCGTAGTCGGGCAGGCTGGTCTTCAAGTCACCGAGCAATACGCCAGGCTTGTACGACGGCTCCACCTTGCCGAGTACCGACGAGCGTTGGCCCTTGATGAAGTCGCCGACCAGCTGGCCCGGCGCTTCATAAGTGCTGCCGCCCAGCTCGAACGCACGCGACTCCCACACGCGCTGGAAGGCCATGCCGTCGAGCGGGTTCACCGGGCCGATCGCATTTTTGTCGAGCTGATAGTCCTGCGGCGACACACCCACCACGATACCGGCGTTGGCGTTGCGCTCATTGCGCGAGTACTGGCTCATGCCGTTCGTCACCACACGGTTGATCTCCGATGTGGCCGCCACCACCGTGCCCCCCGGGCACATGCAAAAGCTGTAGACCGAGCGGCCGTTCTTCGCGTGGTGCACCAGCTTGTAGTCGGCAGCGCCAAGAATCGGGTTGCCGGCGTTGGGGCCAAAGCGCGCAGCGTCGATCAGGCCTTGTGGGTGTTCGATGCGAAAGCCCACCGAGAAGGGTTTGGCCTCCATGTAGACACCGCGTTCGTGCAGCATGGTGAATGTGTCGCGTGCACTGTGGCCGAGCGCCAGGACCACGTGGTCGGTGCGCAGCTCCTCACCGCTGGCGAGCGTCACGCCACGCACGTGCCCAGCTTCAATGCGCACGTCAGTCACGCGCTGCTCGAAACGCACCTCGCCACCTAAGCCCACGATGTCGGCGCGCATCTTCTCCACCATGCTCACCAAGCGGAAGGTGCCGATGTGCGGTTTGGCGACGAAAAGGATCTCTTCGGGCGCGCCGGCCTTGACGAATTCGGTCAGCACCTTGCGTGTGAGGTGGCGCGGGTCGCTGATCTGGCTCCACAGCTTGCCGTCGGAGAAGGTGCCGGCGCCGCCCTCGCCGAACTGCACGTTCGATTCAGGGTTGAGCGCGCCCTGGCGCCACAGGCCCCAGGTGTCCTTGGTGCGTTGTCGCACTGACCGGCCACGCTCCAGCACGATGGGGCGCAAGCCCATTTGCGCCAGGATCAGCGCCGCAAAGATGCCGCACGGCCCGAAGCCGATGACCAGTGGTCGCGGCGTGCCGCTCGCGGCAAAGTCGGCCGGAGCATGGCCGACGAAGTGGTAGCCCGTGTCAGGCGTGGGGCGGATGTGCGTGTCGCCGGCAAAGTTCTGCAGCACCGCGGTTTCGTTGGCCAGGTCGCAATCGAGCGTGTAGATCAGTACCACCGCGCTCTTCTTGCGTGCGTCGTAGCTGCGCTTGAAGACGGTGAAGCCTTTCAGCTCCGAATCAGCAACGCCCAGGCGCGTGAGGATGGCCGGGCGCAAGTCGCCCTCGGCATGGGTCAGCGGCAGGCGCAGTTCGGTGATTCGCAACATGGCGCCATTTTCGGTGCTTTGCGCGGCTATGAAAAAAGCCGCCCGCAGGCGGCTTCTTCATCTGCGCCGTGCGCCGCTGGTCTCAATGACCGGCTTGCACACGAGCGGCCTGGCCGGCGCGGGTGGCTGCGATGGCTTCGGCGCGAACTTCGTCGCGGGTGCGCGTGGAGGCGACGGCGTTGCCGCTGCTGCCACCGATGCCGCCGACGGCGTCGAGTTCGCGCAGGCGATCCAGGCTGCCGTCAGCACGGGCCTTCAACACGGCAGTGCGCACTTCAGCGCGCGTTACACCCGTGGCTTGCGGCTTGTTGTTGAACAGGCCGGCCACGTCGGCTTCCACCGGCACCAGGGCTTCGCCCTTGGCACGCGCCTGGATGACTTCATTGCGAACGGTGGCGCGGGTCGTCACTGACGGTTGGGTGGAACCGAAGTGCTGCAGTTCGGCTTCGGTCTGGGCGAAAGAGGCCGAGCCTACGAGGGCGAGAGCGGCGGCGGCGACGAGGTGCTTGGTGTTCATGGTGATGTCCTTCAAAAGTTGAGTTGGATGTGTGGGGTGGTGGTTCAATAGCCGGCGCCAATGCCCGACGACTTCACGACATTGCTGCGGGCGTATTCACGCGCTTCGGCACGCACGTCCTGGCGGTCACGGTTTGCAGCGCTTTGCTTGGCGAACATCGCCACTTCGGTCGGCACGGCCAGTTCGGCACGGGCGCTGATCACGTCGGCACGGGCTTGGGCCCGATTCACGGCGGCAAAGCGGCTGGCCTTGGGCGCAATACCGGCGGCCAGCACTTCGCTTGGGATGCTCAACACGCCGGCGATGCTGGCTTGTTGAACGTCGGCGCGCACTTCAGCGCGGCTCACAGTCGAGACTTGTTGTGCGCCGAAATGTTGCAACTCGGCTTCGCTCTGGGCGAAAGCGGCAGGGGCGCCCACAAGAGCGATGACGGCGGCGGCGATGGCTTGCTTGGTGTTCATGATGATGGTTTCCTAGGGTTCAAAACAGGTGGATGACGTTTCCGGGCAGGGCGGCCTTGTTGGTTTGAGATGCCGTCTTGTCCAGCCTCGGTGAGTCGCTTGGTTTGCGTTCGGCTCATCGATGGATTGAACTGTAGGCATTGCAAATCAATCAATAAATAGCCTATGCTTCAATTGCGTATTGCGTAAATAGAAACAATGGGGGTGTAAGACGTGGACAGACTCCATTCCATGCGGGTGTTTTCCCGGGTGATTGAAGAGGGCAGCTTTGCCGGTGCGGCGCGCCAGCTGAACCTGTCGGCCGCCGTGGTCACCCGCCTGGTGGCCGACCTGGAAGAGCACCTGGGCGCCCGTTTGATCAACCGCACCACACGCCGACTGGCGCTCACCGACACCGGCGAGCTGTATCTGGAGCGGGTGCGGCAGATCCTCACCGAGGTGGAAGAGGCCGAGGCCCTGGCCAGCGCCGCCACCTCGGAGCCACGCGGCCACCTGCGTGTGCTGGCGCCGCCCGCGTTTGCGGTGCACCAGATCGCCAAGCACCTGCCGAGTTTTCGCAAGCTTTACCCGCGAGTGACGCTGGAGCTGGCCGCGCCCGGCCCGGTGGAAACGGTGGACGAGAACTACGACGTGAGCATCATCCAGGTGGGCCGCCAACCGCTGGACGGCGACTTCGTGGCACGCCTGCTGGCCCGCTCGGAGGTCATCACCTGCGCGTCACCCGAGTACCTCGACCGCATGGGTCGGCCGGTGCACCCGAACGAGCTAGCCCAGCACGAAGCCATGTTGCCGAGCTTCGCGCGCGAAATCACCTTTCACCGTGGGGATTGGGGCGACGACGAACCTTCGGGCGAGTCGGTGACGCTGGTGCCAGCCAAGCCGGCCCTGAGCACCATCCACAACGACACCATGTACGCCGCCGCACTGGCCGGCATGGGCATTTCGGGTTTGCCGTCTTATGTGGTGGAAGACGCTCTGCTCGAACACGCACTGGAGCGCGTGCTACCCGAATGGCGGGTGTTGACGCTGCGCATCTACGCCGCCATGCCAACCCGCAAATACGTGCCAGCGCGCACCCGGGCCTTCATCGACTTTCTGGTGCAAACCTTCGGCGGCGGCGAGCAAGACCCGTGGTTGCTGGCGGCCGGCTGCGCCACACCGCGTGGCGATACACCCTTCGAGAAGGCGACGCTTCAGTAGGCACTGCTTTAATAGAAGACGTCGTGCCGCGTGGCACCCATCAGCGGCTCCAGCAGGTGCGCCAGCGGCCCCAGGCCGTTGTAGCGGGTGGCCACCTTGTAGGCGTAGGCAAAAAAGCGCGGCAGGTCTTCGCAGTACTTGGGTTTGCCGTCGCGGTGCTTCAGGCGGCTGAAGATGCCCAGCACCTTGAGGTGGCGCTGCAGGCCCATCCATTCGAGCTGTTTCCAGAACTCGCCGAAGTCTTCGCTCAAGGGCAGGCCAGCCATGCGCGCGTGTTGCCAGTAGCGCACCGCCCAGTCGATCTCTTGCGGTTCTTCCCAGGAGATGAAGGCGTCGCGCAACATGCTGGCCATGTCGTAGCTGATGGGGCCACGCACTGCGTCTTGAAAGTCAAGAATGCCGGGGTTGCCTTGGCTCTGCGGGCAAACCATCAGGTTGCGCGGCATGTAGTCGCGGTGCACGGCGACGGTGGGCTGCGCCAGGGCGCTGGCCACCAGCAGGTCGCACACCTTGCTCCATTTGGCTTGCTGATCGGGTGTCCAGGTGACAGCGAATTCGCGTGCCACGCACCAGTCGGGAAACAGCGCCAGCTCGCGGCGCAGCAGTGCGTCGTCATACGGCGGCAGCAGGCTCGCGTCGGCGCGGCTTTGCCATTGCACGAGTGCCACGGTGGCGTCGTGCATCAGCGCGTTGATGCGGGGTTCGTCGCCCTCGGTCTTGGCTTGCTGCATTGCCTGCAGGTAGAGTTGCGAACCGAGGTCGGTCAGCAGCAGAAAGCCATGCTGCTCGTCTTGTTCGAGCACCCGCGGAGCGTTCAAGCCGGCGCCCTGGAACATGGCGGCCAGGGCGACGAAGGGGCGCACATCTTCTTGCGGCGCAGGGGCATCCATCACGATGAATGAAGCGCCCGCTGCACCGTCGACACGGAAGTAGCGGCGAAAGCTCGCATCGGCACTGGCAGAGCGCAGGCTCTCTATTTGCAGCGCATGGCGCTCAGCCGCACGGGCCAGCCAACGCGTGAACAACTCGCGGCGCGCCTCATCGGCCCAGGTGATGGAAGGGAGAACGTCGGGTGTTGTGGGCATGGGGGCGCAAGGCGGGCATGGACAATCAAGAGGGAGCAAGGGTCATCGACAAACGCCCTCGCTGATAATCGATTCTACAAATCGCATTGCTGCCCATTGCACCTCGTTCACTCCCTTCACCCTGCATTTTTCTTGCGCTGCTTCGCGGCGGGGTGGCTGGCGGCTGGCGGCATGGCAGCGGCCTGGGCGCAAGACAAACCGCCGGTGATCGTCGAAGCCGCCGAGATTCGCGCCCGGCCCGACCTCGACGTGGTGGCCGAAGGCGATGCGCTGTTCCGACAGGGCGAAATCGAGATCCGCGGCCATCGCCTGAGCTACGACCAGGTGACTGACACCGCCCGCGGCCTGGGCAATGTGCGTGTCGTGCGCGGCGACGGCAACCAGTACAGCGGCCCCGAGTTGCAGTTGCAGCTGCTGCGATTCGAGGGCTACTTCATCAGCCCGACCTACTTCTTCTCGCGCACCCAGGCCGGCGGCACCGCCACGCGCATCGACTTTCTCGGTGAAGACGTGGCCGTGGCTCGAGGCGCCACCTACACCAGCTGCAACCGCGACGGCACCGGCACCCCCGCCTGGCTCTTGTCCACCGACCGGGTGACGATGAACTTTGCCAAGAACGAGGGCATTGCCGAAGGTGCGGTGCTGCGGTTCTATGGTGTGCCCATCCTCGCCGTGCCGGTACTGAGCTTTCCGCTGACCGATGCGCGCAAGTCGGGCTGGCTGCCACCCACCATCACCCTGGACAACAAAAGCGGCCTGCAACTCTCGGTGCCGTATTACTGGAACATCGCCCCCAACCACGACGCCACGCTCACACCCATCGTCATCGCCAAGCGGGGCGTGGGCCTGAGCACCGAGTTCCGCTACCTGGAGCCCAGCTACGAAGGCGCACTCAAACTCAACGTGCTGGCCAATGACCGATTGACCGGCAGATCGCGCGGTTCGCTGGGCATGGAACACGAAGGCGCGTTCCTGGGCAACGGTCTCTTCCAGGCCAAGGTGGCGCGGGTGTCCGACGACGACTACTGGAAAGACTTCCCCCGCGAGCTGCCCAGCCTGACACCTCGCCTGCTGGCCGCCGACGTGCAGGCCAGCAAGGCCGTGTTCGGCGACTGGAACACCTATGCGCGTGTGTTGCGCTGGCAGGTGTTGCAAGAGCCGACCAGCCCCATCGACAAGGCGCCCTACGACCGCCTGCCGCAGATCGGCGTGCGTGGGTTCCAGCGCGTGGCCGGGCTGGAGGTGGCCCTGGAGACCGAGTTCAACCGCTTCACGAACCCCGACGGCAACCTCACCCCCGCCCGCATGACCGGCTCGCGCATGCATGCGCTGGGCGCGGTGAGCTGGCCGTACATCACCCCGGGTTGGTCACTGGTGCCCAAGCTGTCGGTGAACGCCGCCTCGTATGCCATCGACCAACCATTGTTCGTTGGTGAAAAAGCCGGCCGCACGAACTTCGGCCGCACCATCCCGAGCTTCAGCCTCGACAGCGCCTGGGTTCTGGAGCGTGACACGCAGTGGTCCGGACGCGCCATGAGGCAGACGCTGGAACCGCGCCTGCTCTACGTCAAGACGCCGTACAAGGACCAGAACGGCCTGCCCAACTTCGACTCGGCGGGCAAAGACTTCAACTTCGATTCGATCTACACCGACAACGCCTTCTCGGGCATCGACCGCGTGTCTGACGCCCACCAGGTGACCGCCGGCGTGACCACCCGGGTGCTGGACGCACAAACCGGCGCCGAGGCGCTGCGCCTGGGCGTGGCGCAGCGCTTTCTGCTGGCCGACCAGCTCATCACACCCGACGGTGTGCCTTTCACCCAGCGCGTCTCCGACTTGCTGCTGCTGGGCTCGAGCACGCTGTCGTCCAAATGGAAACTCGACGCCGGCTTGCAATACAGCCCCGACATCCAGCGCACGGTGCGCTCGATCCTGGGCATGCGCTATTCGCCGGGCCCGTATCGCACCATCAACGCCGCTTATCGCTTCAAGCGCGATGAGAGCGAACAGGTTGAGCTCGGCTGGCAATGGCCGCTCTACGGCACCCCGCGCGACATCACTCGCCGCAGCAACTCCACCGCCTGCACCGGCACCTGGTACAGCGTGGGCCGGGTGAGCTACAGCGTGCGCGACAGCCGCATCACCGACTCGGTGCTGGGCCTGGAATACGACGCCGGCTGCTGGATCGGCCGCCTGGTGGCCAAACGCCTGTCGACCAGCCAGGTGGAAGCCACCACGCAGCTGGGCTTTGAGATCGAGTTTGTGGGCTTGTCCCGGCTGGGAACTAACCCGCTGAAGGTCTTGAAGGACAATGTGCCCGGCTACCGCCTGCTGCGTGACAACACCCCCATCGACGGCAATCGACCGATCGCTCCCTGAACACCCCCATGACACTGAACCGCTCCTGGCCTCGCATTTTTTTGCTGTCGCTCCTGCTGGCAGGCTCGGGCTCTTCCGCCCTTGCCCAGTCGCGCAGCAACGCCCCTCGCACGGCCGACTACATCATCGCCATCGTCAACCAGGAACTGGTGACCGCCGGCGAGCTGCAGATTCGCCTGAGCCAGGTGCGTGACGATGCCCGGCGCAGCAATGCCAAGCTGCCGCCCGAAGACGAGCTGAGGCGCCAGGTGCTCGATTCATTGATCGACGAACGGGTGCTGATCACCAACGCACGCGACAACGGTCAACGTGTCGACGACGCCGAAGTGGAGCGCGCCGTGGCCAACGTGGCCGCGCAAAACCAGCTCACCGCTGACCAATTGCGCGAGCGCCTCAAGCGCGAAGGCATCGACTACGCGCGCTTTCGCAAGAACGTGCGCGACCAGTTGCTGGTGGAGCGCACTCGAGAACGCGAAGTGCAGGCCCGCATCCGCATCACCGATAGCGACATCGATGCCTGGCTCGACAAACAACGCGCCTCTGCCGGAGCCGCCACCGAATACAACATCGCCCAGGTGCTGGTGACGGTGCCCGAAGGGGCGAGCGAGAGCGTGTTGGCCGAGCGGCGCGCACGCGCCGAAGCGGCGCTCGCCCGCATCCGCCGTGGTGAGGCCTTCGACGTCGTGGCACGCGAGGTCTCCGAAGACACCAACCGCGCCAAGGGCGGCGAGATTGGCTCGCGCCCGGCCAACCGGCTGCCCGACATCTTTGTCGATGCGATGCGCCCGCTCAAGGCCGG
>JACMKW010000405.1 GCA_014379885.1 Rhizobacter sp. | reverse complement strand
TCTTGGTGGTGATGAAGCGCTCGTAGTGGCCCAGGTCGAGATCGGTCTCGGCGCCGTCGTCGGTGACGAATACCTCGCCGTGCTGGAAGGGCGACATGGTGCCCGGGTCGACGTTGAGGTAGGGGTCCAGCTTGATGAGCGTGACCTTGAGGCCGCGCGATTCAAGAATCGCCGCAAGGGACGCAGCCGCGATGCCCTTGCCCAGCGAGGACACCACACCGCCGGTGACAAAGACAAACTTGGTCATTGCTTTAGGCACCTGCGTGTTGCAAATGCTCTGGTGGTAAAGCGCGATTATAGGTGTGTGCCCGGCCCCAAAACCTGCGGTGAGAGGCCTGCGTTCAGGGTTGTCGCGTGTAGCGCGGCCAAGGCCTTCAGCCACTTGAGCGCTTCGGTCGCGGTCTCGGCCGGCCGCTCGAAGGGAAACAAGTGCGACCCTTCGACCCAAGAAATGCGGCCTTCGGTGATGCGCTGGGTGACTGCCATGCCAACCTGCCGCACCTCGGTCGATTGTTTGCCGCCGATGAAGGCCACCGGGCACTGCAGCGGGTGGCGGCGCAGAAACCCGGGAATGTCGTACGGGATGGTGTTGTAGATCTCGGTTTCAACCTCGCGCTGAAACGCCAGTGTGAAGCCTTTCGCGTGGGGTGGTGGTGCGGTTTCGATGCCGCTTCGGATGTAGTCGTCGAGCACCTCGGGATTCCAGCGGGCGAACGAGGCCTTGTCGGCAAAGTGCTTGTGGGCGGCTTCTTGCGTGGGCCAATGGTGACGACGCCGCACCGACACGCTGGCCGGTGAGAAGCGCGCCCCCCAGCCCGTGAACTTGGCGAACTGGATGGCAGGGGTGAGCAGGCCGCCAATGACGGGTGAGTCGAGCATCAACACGCCTCGCGCCAGGGCAGGGCGTTTGGCGGCGGCCAGCAGGCTCAGGAAACCGCCCAACGAATGGCCGACGAAGAAAGCCGGCTCCTCGGCGTGCGTTTCGGCGAAGTGGATCAACTGGTCGCGCAGGCGTGGCCAGTGGTCGGTCACCGGGTACTTGGGGTCGTGGCCGTACTTCTCGATGGCGTGCACCGTATAGCCGGCTGCGCGCCAGCTCTGGAACAAGAGGCGGTAGGTGCCGGCCGGGAAGCTGTTGGCGTGCGAAAAGACAATCGTGCCCGCTGGCTTCTTTTTCGGCATCAGGCCTCCGCCGGGCCGCCCCAAGGCAGGCCTGAGCCCCCTCGGGGGGCAGTGAACGAAGTGAGCGTGGGGGCAGCTGTCACCTCAGACGATCTTTTCACTCGCGTTCGTGATCTTGCGCATGGGCTCGTAGCGGCCCGAGTTCACGCACAGCGGGTGCTCGGCGAGGCTGCCATCCCAGTGTGGGTCTTCGATCGACTCGAACACCTGGCGCAGCTTCTGGCCCCAGCTGCTGCGGATCATGTGGAAGTACGGGTTTTGCTCGTCGATGCACACCAGCTGGTCACTCTGCAGCTTGCCCGCTTCGTACACCAGCAGGTCGAGCGGCAGGCCCACCGACAGGTTGGACTTGAGTGTCGAATCCATCGACACCAGCGCGCACTTTGCGGCTTCATCCAGCGGCGAGTGTGGCGTGATCATGCGGTCGAGAACGGGCTTGCCGTATTTCGATTCGCCCTCCTGGAAGTAGCATGTTTCGCGCGTGGCCTCGATGAAGTTGCCAGCCGAATAAACGAGAAAGAGGCGCATGGCCTCGCCCTTGATCTGGCCGCCGAAGATCATCGAGGCGTTGAAGTCGATGCCTGATTTTTTGAGCGATGGCCCGTCTTGCTCGTACACGCGTCGCACCGCACTGCCAAGCACCCGGGTCGCGTCGAACATGCTGGTGGCGTTCCAGATGGTGATGGGGGGGGCATCACCGTTGGCGAGTTTTTCCACCTGCAAGATTTCACGCACCGATTGCGAAATGGAGAGGTTGCCCGCTGACAGCAGCACCATGAAGCG
>JACMKW010000404.1 GCA_014379885.1 Rhizobacter sp. | reverse complement strand
CGCGAAACAGGAGACGACCGAGCCCCTCAAAGGATTGGGGCGGTATATCGGCTACGGACTCGCCGGCGCGCTACTCATGGGCACCGGTGTGTGCTTCCTCGCTATCGGCCTGCTGCGCGCCCTCCAAGGCAACCCGGCTGGCCGCGATGCACAGGCCCACGAAAAGCCACCCGTACACGTTGATGGAACCGTTGCCGGTGATCTGGCCGATCAGCACCGTGTAGCCGGTATAGGCAAACAGCAGCATGGGCAATGGATCGGGTGCGCTGCGGGTGGCTCGCAGCACCATGCGCAGCAGCCAGATCAGCAAGGCGATGCGAAACACGATGTAGCAAAGCCCGAAGACCGGCCCCAGGTCAACCATGTGGCGCGCGAAGTCGGCCTCGACGAAGGCACCCGGCCTCACGCCGTCGACGGTGGCTCGCATCTGGATGCTGGCGTTGCTGCCGTAGCCCAGGCCGTAGCCGAGGATGGGCGTGCCGTCGAGCAGGTGCACGAAGTCGATGAAGGTGTACCAGGTGCGGCCTATCAGCCCGCCTTCGATGTGCTTTTCGTTGACGGCCGCACCGTTCCAGCGATTCACGAAGACAGCGAATCCCGCAGGGAAGACAATCGGATAGAGCACCACGGCCAACGCGGCCAGCGAGGTGGGCAGCGCCAGCGCCTTGGCCTTGAGATCGGTGCCGCGGCCGATGGCGCCGATCAACACCGCGAACACGGCGGTCAGCACGCATTGCAAGAGCGTGCCTCGGCTGCCGCTGAGTGCCACGCAGGTCAGCACCGAAGCGCCAGCCGCCAGGGTGGGCACCAAGCCCAGCGGACGACGCCTTGCGGGAAGCAGCAAGCTTGCCAGGAGGAATGCACAAGCCGTGACCGTGAACTGCTGCAGCCCGGCGGGCGATGTGAACGGGCCCGTGGTGCGAACGTGATCGACGTCAAGCACCATGCCCACGAACTGCAGCTCCTTCTCCTCGGCAACACCCACGTTGATCGGCGCGTTGATGGGCGACGAAAACTGAGCCACCACCAAGATGGCAATGGGAACCGCAAGCAAGAGCGTGATCTTCGAGAAGCGTGCCAGGTCTGCCGCGCTGAATTGAGCGCCCACCAGAAACGCCAGCGGCACGTACAGGAAGTAGCTGCGCCAACCATGAATGCCGAGCAGCAGCCGAGGCTCGCTGTAGCCGCCAAACAGGAAATGGGCCACGAACAACGCAACCCCGAGGAAGCCCATCACGATGCTGAGTTGAAAAAACGCGCCGCGCGGTGGCCACAGGGCAAAGCGTGTCGCCAGCACGTAGACGTACAGCACAAAGGGGTCGCGTATGAAGAAGATGTATTGGCCAAACTGGGGCGCCACGTATTTGCGCAACGCCCCTTCCAGGATGGCCAGCAGGTAGATCACGAGCACGACGTTCACCAAGCGCCGGCGTGCGGCGGCCTGTGTCGCGTCTGGACGTGCCGCAACATCCACCGTCGCTGCTGCTGCGTGACGCGGTGGCGCGGCCGCGAAAGGCCGCGGCGCACGAAGTTGCATGCGTGCGATGCGCATGCCCATCACACCCCGCCCTGTGCATTTTTCATGTTGATCTGCGCTCCCGCTGCCGACGCTCCCGCGCCGCAATACGGAGCGCCTGGGTCACGCTGTGACCTCAATGCAACGACTCTAGCGATCGAATATTTCGGCATTGAGTCAGCGCCTGAGAGTTTTTCAGGCGTGCCCGAGCATCTGCACAAGGCAGTCACAAATACTTCCTACGATGGTGTGAATGAACACTGCAGCCGCCCTTCCCCGCACGCTCGTGGTCAACTTCAATTCGCCCGAACTGAACCAGCTGGCGCTGGCCCTGGCGCGCGCGCAAGTGCTGGCCGCTTACGTGCGGCCCTACGTCAACAAGGGGCGCGCCTGGGAACGTGCACTGGAGGCCATGCCGCTGGCGGGCTCGGTGTACGGCAGCACCTTCGGCAGGCGCCGCATCAGCGACCCTGCCCTGGCATCGTTGACACGCGAAGCGGGCGTGCTGTTCGACCTGTGCGCCGCCGCGATCGGGCGGCTGGGCATGCTGGCGCCGCATCTGCGCCACCGCTGGACGAATCGTCTCTACATGGAGGTGCGTGAAGCCGTGGCACGCAAGGCCTGCCCCTACACCGGCGACGCGGCGTGTGTCGTGGCCTACGAAGGTTTTGCATTGCCGGCGTTCCAGGCAGCGACGTCTGCCGGCCAGCGCGGCCTGGTTCTCAACTACCCGGTGGCCCACCACCGCGAGCGGCGGCGCATCCGCCTTGAGGAGAACGAGCGCGAGCCCGAGTTCGCGGTCACCTGGCCCGATTTCGATGACTGGGCGCCGGGCCACGAGGAGCGGCTCGACGCAGAGATCGAGCAGGCCGATGCCATTCTCGTGGGCTCGACCTTCGCCGCTGACAGCTTCGTGGCCCAGGGCGTTGCGCGTTCGAAGATGAAGATGATCCCCTACGGCGTGGATCTGCAGGTGTTCTCACCCGGCCCGCCGCGTGGGGCATCTGCGCATTTCAATGTCATCTATGCCGGCCAGCTCACGCAGCGCAAGGGCCTGTCGTACCTGCTGCGCGGCTACCGCCGGTTTGCGCGTCGTGACACCCGCCTCACCCTGGTCGGCAGCATCGTGGGCGGCGACGAACCGTTGCGCCCTTACCGCGACTCGATCGAACACATCCCCCACCAGACCCGCCCGGCACTTGCGGCCCGCTACCGCGCCTCTGACGTGTTCGTCTTGCCCACTCTCGTGGAAGGCATGGGCCTGGTGGTGCTGGAGGCCATGGCCTGCGGTGTGCCCGTCATCGTGACGGCCAACGGCCCGGGCGACATCGTGCGCGATGGCATCGACGGCTTCATCGTGCCGGAGCGAGACGAAGAGGCCATATGCCGCTGCCTCGAACGCCTGTACCTCAACCCCGAGCTGCGCGCACAGATGGGACGGCAGGCGGCGCTGCGTGCGCGCGAGTTCGACTGGCTGGCCTACACCTCGAAAGTTGGCCAGGTGCTGCGTGAGTTGGCCAACCATGCGCCTGTGGGCGCTGCGCAACCCGCCTACGCATGAAGCGAGGTTGGGTGCTTGCGGGGCTGGCAACGCTCGCAGCGCTCACTCTGCCTGCCGCAAGGGCACAGCCCGCTGATGACGCACCCACGGCCACACGCTGGTCGTTTGCCCTGCCGGCACAGGCCACCACCAGCGCCGGGGTGTACAGCCGCGACGGCACGCTGATCCGCACCTTGTGGCGCGCCGAGCCGCTCGCCGCCGGCCCGCATGAAGGCGCCTGGGACGGTCGCGATGACCGTGGCGTCGCGGCCAACGATTCAAGCTACGAGATCAGGCTCGTCCACCACCGCATCCGCTACGTCTGGGAAGGTGTTTACGGCAACAGCTCGGTTGCTGCCGGTGGCCCGGATATTCACAACGCCTACCTGCCCCCGACCAGCCTGGTGTGGGATGGTGACCGTGTCATCTACGCCGTGGGTTTCAACGAAGGTCGCCCCGGCTTGCATGCCTTCCCCCTGTCAGCACCACAGCATCACACCCTGCCCTTTGCGTCGTCTGACCGGTTCGCGGCAGTCGGCATGGTGGCGGCCGATGCGAACCGGCTCTACTGGGCCAACATCGGCGGCATGTCGAAGACGAGCTTCGTCGGCGCCTACGATCTGCAGACCGCCAAGCCGGCGAAGTTCAGCGCTGGCCAAACGGTGTGCCTGATCCGCATGAAGGATGGCCGCACCTGCTACCCGCCGCAGGAGTACCCGGGTGTGGTCTCGGTCGAAACGCAAGAGGCGCTGGTACCCACCGGGCTTGCCGTCCAGCGCCGCGGGCGCATCCTCGCCGTGTCGCACGGCACCGTCGGCAAGCTGCGCCTGTTCGACAAGGCGAGTGGCGAGTTGCTGCGCGAGATCCAGTTGCCGCTGGCCGCCAAGCGACTCAACCAGATCGCCATGACACCCGCTGGAGACCTGTGGGTCATTTCAGGCCGCAAGGTACTGCGCTACACCGACCTCGAGCGGTCCCCCACCGTCGAGACCGTCATCGAAGACCTCGTTCTCCCGATCGCGCTGGCCACCCACCCTGAACACGAAGACGAGGTGTGGATCGCTGACGGCGCAGCCAGCCAGCAGCTCAAGCGATACGACCGCACAGGCCGGCTTCGAGCCACCCTCGGCCGACCCGCAGGCTATGAGTCCGACCCGGAGGTGGCGCCCGACAAACTGTGCTTCAAGCCACGCAACGGCCACGACTGGACCGCCATGGTGCTGACGCCCGATGCCAGGCTGTGGGTCGTCGACTACTGCAACAACCGTGTGCTGCGCTTTCGCACCGATGCGCCGCAGCCGCCGGCGAGCGACGCACAGATCGCCTACCTGCCGGGCTTCTACAGTTCCACCGTCGACCACGCGAACCCACGTCGTGTGTTTGCCAACTTCCTCGAATTCGACACCGAGCCCGACACGCCCATCACACCCGGTCGATCGTGGAAGCTGGTGCGCAATTGGGTGGCCGGCCTGCCGGCAAGTCTCGCGGACACACACGCCTTCAATGCGGCCTTCGGCGGCTTTCAGGCCGTGAAGACTTTTTCCAACGGCCGCACCTACGGCATCTTGCGGGCCCACGGCCGCCAGGTGCTGGTGGAGCTGCCGGCCTCCGGCCCGTTGCGCGTGGTGAAGACCTTCGGCCAGCCGCTCCCAGGCGCCACCCCGATGGTGATGTACGAAAACGGCGACCTCGGTTATGGGCAAACGGGTTCACAAACCCAGCGCGCCATGCGCCTGCCGCTCACCGGCCACGACGCCAACGGCGACCCCGTGTGGGCCCACGAGCCTGTCGTGTTGGCAAGCGTTCCGTTGCAGCCCGGCACGCCCTACTACCGCGGCGCCTTCAGCGGCGGCATGCCGCCGCGCTTCCCGCTGACCTCGTCGGGCAAGGTCATCTTCTTCGACCAATCGGTGATGGGCAACGAAGGCTTCCACCTCGGCGCCGCCGATCGAGGCGGCACGTCGTGGCTGTGGCAAGCAAGCCCCAGCGGCCTGCTCGATGGCAAGGGCAGTTTCCAGACCCGCGCCCTCGACCGTTCGGTGCATTACGGTGGCAACGTGGTCTGGGCGCATGGCCGCCACATCGTCTTCGGCTATCACGGCGAAGGCATCTACGACCGCCAGACCGAACGCGTGGGGCAAGCCAACCAGTTCATGCATTTCGACGAGAGTGGGCTCTTCCTCGGCCAGTTCGGCCAGCCCTCGACTCGGCCGTCAGCCGACCCCACGCAGCCGGGGCTGAGCGGCAATTCGCTGAGCCCGACGCTGGTGCGTCATGGCAAACATCTCTACCTCTATCACAACGAGGAAGCCTCGCACGGCGGTGTGCACCGCTGGCGCATCGATGGCTGGGACGATGTGCGCGAGCTGCGCGGAACAGGCCTCGCCGGCGCAACCATCGAGCTGCGCTGAACGTGCCGATGGGCCCAGACGGGCCAGCGCCGTGTCACCTGCCGGTCATGCATGGGCCTCACAGTGCCCTGATGAAAATCAAATCCGTTTCAACACCCAGACATCGGTTGCTGGCCTGCCTTGTTACCGCTGCGTCTGTTGCGGCTTGTGGCGGCGGCGAAAGTGAACCCACCAGCACCACGACCCGCCTGTACAAACACGCCGGGTCAGTGCAATGCACTGGCGGCGGAGTAGCGCGTTCTGCCATGGAGCGCCAACTCGCCGATGCCGGGGTTCAGGTTCTTGGTTCGTCATGCGGGCAAGACGGCATGGTCTACCCGAGCGTCTGTGGATCGCCTGATGGCCGGATCGTTATCTTTGACGTGCCCGCGTCGCATTTGCAGGCGGCGTCAACGGCCGGCTTTGTGCCTTTGAGCAGCATGCCGTCCGCCAAAAGCGCGGCCTGCTCAGGCAGTGACTGGCCGTATTCCGGATAGCTTCAGCTGAATCACGGGTCAGCCTGGTGCTGTCGCTGACATCAGCATCGTCCGCGCAAACATCGGGATGCGCCCCGCGGTTTCGAAATGCAAATCGCGCAGCTCGAACTCTGACAACAACGAGGTGAGCGTCGTGCGCGAGAAAAACTTCACCTGGCCGTGATCGAGCAGCGGGTCCCAGCGTGCGTCAAACCGCCCGGCCAAGGCCAGCGCAATGTTTTTCGAGTACCCGTGAAAGTTGGAGGTGATGACCAACAGCCCCCCCGGCCGGAGCGCCGCCAGCGCCGCTTCGACGAGCTTGCGTGGCAAGGCCATGTGGTCGATCACATTCACTGCCACCACCGCATCAAAGCGCTGCGCCAGGCTCTCGTCCAGCGGGTGCATCACATCGGCCTGATGGAAGCCAAGGTTCGGGTAATGCTGCTGCGCCAGGCGCAGGCTGGCCTCGCTCTTGTCGACCCCGGTCACCGCGAAGCCACAACGGTCCAGCGCCGAGGTGAACCAGCCATCACCGCAGCCCAGATCAAGCACTGTGTGGGCCTCGGCCTTGACGAGCTGCTGCACGATGGGCCGTGTCACGTGGGCGTGGATGCTGCGCGGGCCGGGAGGCTCGGCTTCGCGCAGCTGCTCGATCATCGGGCGGTCGGGTTTCATGGGCGGTGACGCTTGCGGATCGCGCGCGCCGGCACGCCGGCATACACCGTCCACGGTTCCAGGTCGCGCATGCTCACGCTGCCCAGGCCCAGCACCGCGCCGTCGCCCACGTTGACCCCGGGGCCCACCACGGCGCGCGCGCAAACCCATGCATAACGGCCGATCGTGATCGGCGCGCTGATCATCGGGAACGCCGGGTCGTCGAAGTCATGCGTGGAACCACACAGGTAGGCGCCTTGTGACACCGTGCTGTGCGAGGCCAGGCGCATGGGCAGTGCGTTGTAGATCACCGCGCCGTTGGCGATGGCGACAGCGTCTTCGCAGATCAGGTTCCACGGCGCCCAGATCTCGGCCGACGGGTAGATGCGGCAGTGGGCCCCCAGCGTGGCGCCGAACATGCGCAACACGAAGGCGCGCCAGGCATGCAGGGGCCGCGGCGTGGGTCGCACCAGCAGCAGGTGCGCAATACCCCACACCGCGCGCGCAGCACGGTTGCGCAGCGACATGCTGGGCAAGAGGTAAGGGTCGGCAGCCGAAGCGATGGGTGTCATGAAATTGGAAGACAAGGACAGCTGCGCGGGGGGAGGTAAAAGAGAAGAAGCAAAAGAGAAGAGGCAGAAGCGAAGTGGGAGATCGCTTCCGCATGACCACCCTCTCTGGAGCGCGCCAGCTTAGGTGCGAAATATGTCCAAGCCTTGACAGGCGGCGCATCGGCCTTCATTCGTTTCAGCCATGCCGATGTCACAAAGCATCGCTAACCTGCGAGACGCATGCGCCATGGCATGTGCTGATCACCGACCGAGCGCTCCGGCATGTCCACAGTTTTGATCTCGCAGCACCCCGCCCCTGTGTGGAGGATTCCGCTCGCCCATTGGGTGGCGCTCGCGTTTGCGGGGGCGGCCGTGATCGCCGCGTTCTACCCCGGCCTGCGTTTCATGGTGGCAACCTGGGACCAGGTCGAGGAATACAGCTACGGCTACTTCATCCCGGTCATCGCGGCCTTCCTGATCTGGCAGAAGAGCGACCTGCTGCGGTTGCGTGAACTGCGCGGCTCCTGGACCGGCCTGCTGCTCATCGCCCTGGGCCTGGGCCTGGGCATGCTGGGCGATTTCAGCGCCGTGCGCCTGTTCAGCCAATACGGCTTCATCGTCGCGCTGTTCGGCCTGTCGGTGTGCTTCATCGGCTGGGGCGGCACCCGCATCATCGCGGTGCCGCTGGCGATCCTGCTCTTCATGATCCCGATGCCGCAGTTCCTGCTGCGCGAGCTGTCGCAGCAGCTGCAACTGGTGTCGTCCGAGATCGGCGTGTGGTTGATCCGCCTGTTCGGCATCAGCGTCTTCCTCGAAGGCAACGTGATCGACCTTGGCAGCTTCAAGATGCAGGTGGTCGAGGCCTGCAGCGGCTTGCGCTACCTCTTCCCGCTGATGGTGTTGGGCTTCCTGGCGGCGTATTTCTTCCAGGGCGCGTTGTGGAAGCGCGTGCTCATCGTGCTGTCGACCATTCCGCTGACCATCGTCATCAACAGCCTGCGCATCGGCCTGATCGGCATCACGGTGGAGTACTGGGGCAACGAGATGGCCGAAGGCCTGCTGCACGACTTCGAAGGCTGGTTCATGTTCATGCTGTGCCTGCTGCTGCTGGTCGGCGAAATGAGCCTGCTCGCACGCATCGGCGGGCGCGGTGAGTCGCTGCGTGCCGTGTTCGGGCTCGAGTACCCCGAGCCCGTGGCCAAGGGCACGCCGGTGAACAACCGCCGCTTCCTTGCGCCCTTGCTGATGGGTGGCCTGCTGCTGGCGGCTGCCGGCGCGGCCTCATTGCTGGCGCCGCCGCGCGAGCAGATCCGCCCAACCCGTGTGCCGCTCGCTCAGTTTCCGATGAGCCTGCCGGGCGGCTGGACTGGCCGCCTCGACCGGCTCGACCGCGACGTGATCGCCACCCTGGCGGTCGACGACCACCTGATCGCCAACTACGCACGCCCCGGCGAACCGTGGGTCAACTTCTACACCGCCTACTACGACAGCCAGAGCGGCGGTCAATCGGCCCACTCGCCGCGCACCTGCATGCCCGGCGGGGGCTGGAAGATCGCGCAGCTCGAAGAAGCACCTGTCGCGATGAGCGTACCCGGCCTGCCGGCGTCGATGCAGGTCAACCGCGCCGTCATCCAGAAGGGCGAGCAGCGCCAGCTTGTCTACTACTGGTTCAACCAGCGCGGCCGGCAGCTGACCAATGAGCTGACGGTGAAGTGGTTCATTCTTTACGACGGCATCACCCGCCACCGTTCCGACGGCGCGCTCATCCGGCTGGTCACACCGGTGGCCCCAGGTGAAGACCTGGCCCTGGCCGACCGCCGACTGATCGTGTTCATGAACACGATCGCGCCGCGCTTGCGCAGCCACGTGCCCGACTGACTGTGCTCAACGCCATGAGCGAAACCGCCTTGCGCGATGGCCGCATCTTCGTGGCTGGCCACAGAGGACTGGTCGGCTCGGCCATCGTTCGCCTGCTGCGCAAGGAAGGCCATCACAACATCGTGACGGCACCGCGCCAGGAGCTCGACCTCACCGTGCCGGCCGACGTGATGGCGTTCTTCGAGGCCAACCGCCCGAGCCATGTGCTGCTGGCCGCGGCCAAGGTGGGTGGCATCTTGGCCAACTCGGAGCAACCGGTCGATTTCATCCGCGACAACATCGCCATCCAGGCCAATGTCATCGAGGCCTGCCATCGTTACCCGGTGCACAAGCTGGTGTTCCTCGGGTCGAGCTGCATCTACCCCAAGTTCGCCCCACAGCCCATCACCGAGAGCGCGCTGCTGAGCGGCGCGCTGGAGCCCACCAACGAGGCTTATGCCATCGCCAAGATCGCCGGCATCAAGGCCTGTGCTGCCTACAACCGGCAGTTCGGCACCAACTTTCTGGCGCTGATGCCGACCAACCTCTATGGCCCCGGCGACAACTACGACCCGCACGGCTCGCACGTGCTGCCGGCGCTGATACGCCGTGCGCATGAAGCCAAGGCACTGCAGCACGACGAACTCGTGGTCTGGGGCAGCGGCACACCAAGGCGCGAGCTGATGCACGTGGATGACCTGGCCGCGGCCTGCCTGTTCGCGCTGCACCACCTTGATGCAAGCGACATCGGCGAGTGCGTCAACGTCGGTGTGGGCACCGACATGTCGATCCGCGAGATCGCCGAGACGGTGATGCGCACCGTCGGCTACGCCGGCCGCATTGTGTTCGACACCAGCAAACCCGACGGCACACCGCGCAAGCTGCTTGACGTGTCGGTGATGAAACACCTGGGCTGGAGCGCTCAAATCACCCTGGCTGACGGCATTCACAGCGCCTACCAGGACTTTCTCACCCGCTTTGCCGACCAGGCCGTGCCGGCCCCGTCGACCCACTGAACCGAGGCAACCCCATGACACTCCATCACCCCCTGCGAACCGTGGTGCTGTGCGCCGCCATCGCCCTGCTCGGTGCTTGCAGCAGCAAGGCCGACCGCATTCAGTCGGGCCTGGACAAAGGCGCCGAGTACGTGCGCCTGGCCGACTGGGACAAGGCCAACGTGGAGATGCGCAACGTGTTGCAGATCGACCCGAAGAATGCACAAGCCTTCTTCCTGGCCGGCCAGATCTCCGAGGCCAAGGGCGAGATCCAACGCGCCTACAGCAACTACTCCAAGGCGGTGGAGCTCAAGCCCGACCACACCGACGCCAAGGTGGGACTGGCCCGCATCTACATGCTCGCCGGCAGGCTGGCCGACGCCGAGAAGACGCTGTCCGAGGTGCTCTCGGCCAACGCTGCGCACGTGGGCGCGCTCACCATGAAAGCCGCCCTGACGGCCCGCCAAGGTGACCCGGTAGGTGCCATGGCGCAGGCCAAGGCTCTGGCCGAGGCGCAGAAGACGCCGGTGATCGACGTCAGCATGCTGCTCGCCGGCCTCCACGCCAACCAGGGCAACCCCACCGCCGCGCTGGCGGTGATCGACTCGACGCTGAAAGCCCACCCCAAGAACCTGAGCCTGCTGCAAGTGGGTGCGCAGATCACCGCCAACAGCACCGACGAAACCGTTCGCCGGCGCGCGGTCGACTTCTTCCGGCTCGCCACCGAAGCCGCGCCCAAGAACATCGATCTCTGGAACGCGTGGGCGATCCATCACACCCGCCTGAACGAGCTGGACCTTGCCGAGGCGGTGCTGCGCAACTCGGTGCGTGCGCAGCCCGACGACAGCCAGCGCACGCTGGCCTTGCTCGACTTCATGGGTTCACGCCGCGGCAAGGACGTGGCCGAAAAAGAGTTTCTCGCCGCCATCGCGGCCAAGCCGAAGGAAGCCAAGCTGCGTTTCGGCCTGGTCAACCTGTACCGCAACAGCAACCGCACCGCCGATGCCCACCGTGTGCTGCAAGAAATCATCGACACCGGCAAAGACACCCCCAGCGCGCTCACCGCGCGCAACCTGCTCGCCGCCGACCTGCTGGCTGGCGGCAAGGTGGCACAAGCCCGTGCGCTGAACGACGAGGTAATCAAGGCCAGCCCGCGAGACGGCGCCGCGCTGGTGATGCGCGGGCGCATGCTGCTGAGCGACGGCGACGCCCGCAGCGCAGTCATCGACCTGCGTGCCGCGGCAAAGGACCAACCCGGCTCCCCCGAAGTGGCGGCCCTG
>JACMKW010000403.1 GCA_014379885.1 Rhizobacter sp. | reverse complement strand
TCGGTGCCGTCGCCCTGACCGGGCTGCAACTGGATGCACTGGACGGGGAATCGTTCGCAGAAGCCGTGCGCACGACTTCGGTCTACGCCCGCGTGTCGCCAGCCCACAAGCTGCGCATCGTCGACGCGCTTCAGGCCGACGGCAACATCGTCGCCATGACCGGCGACGGCGTGAACGATGCGCCCGCACTGAAGGCGGCCGACATCGGCGTCGCAATGGGCATCACCGGCACCGAGGTCACGAAAGAAGCGGCCAAGATGATCCTGGCCGACGACAACTTCGCCACCATCGTCGAGGCCGTGCGAGAAGGGCGCGCCATCCTGGACAACATCCGCAAGTTCTTGCGTTACCTGCTGTCGACCAACATGGGCGAGGTGCTGACGGTCTTTCTCGGCGTGGTGGGAGCTGGCGTGATCGGCTTGAATACGGGCGATGCAAGTGGCGCCGTGGTGCTGCCACTGCTGGCCACCCAGCTGCTGTGGATCAACCTCGTCACCGACTCCGGGCCGGCGCTGGCGATGGGCGTCGACCCACCCACCGACGACCTCATGGCACGCAAGCCGCGCCACATCAGCGAGCGCGTGATCGACACGCGCATGTGGTCCAGCGTGATCCAGACGGGACTGGTGATCGCGGTGGTGACGCTGCTGACGATGGACATGCACCTGCCCGGCGGGCTGATCGCGGGCAGCCACGACATCACGACCGCGCGCACCGCCGGATTCACGGTGCTGGTGTTCACCAGCCTGTTTGGCTGCTTCACTGCGCGCTCTGACGTCACCAGCGCCTTCTCGAATCTGTTCGTGAACCCCTGGTTGTGGGGTGCCATTGCGCTCTCGGTGGTGTTGCAGATTGCAGTCGTACACCTGAGCTTCTTGAACCTCGCTTTCGGCACGGTGCCGCTGACCTTGGAGGAATGGCTGCTGTGCACGGCCATGGCCAGCGGGGTGCTGTGGTACAGCGAGGCGCGCAAGCTGGTGATTCGGGCGCGGGGCCGTTGACAGATGCTTGTCGAACTTGCGGCAGACATCGCCAAGCTCAGTTTTTTCGTCGCGTGTGGCTATGCGCTGATCAATGCCTTTGCGCGAATCAGAAGGCCCCAATGGAACGCACCTTTGGCGAAGCGTCGATTGGCCGTGCTGGGAGTGCTGACGCTGAGTGTCAGCGCCATCAAAGTGATCGAGGACGTGGTTGCCAAGGAGTCCGGGCCGGTTGATGAAGCCATTTTGTGGTTCATTCGCGAGCAGGTGCCTTCGGCGTTGAGCGGCTTCTTCACGGCAGTCACGTTCAGCGGGTCGGCGATGGTTCTGGTGCCTGCGGCAAGCCTGGCCGCCCTGGCCCTGCTCATCGCTGGCCGCCGCTTCGAGGCCCTGCTGCTGTGGGCATCGTCGATCACAGCAACGCTCGTCGTCTGGTCGATGAAGGCCATCATCGGCCGTGCCCGACCTGCCTTGTGGGAGGCGCAGTGGTACTGGGGTTCCAGTTTCCCCAGCGGTCACACGCTGAGCACCGCCGCGTTCTCGACCGCTGCCGCGTTGTGCGTGGCGCGCGTCTGGCCCCGGGCCGGAGCCCCGGCGATGGCGCTTGCTGTGCTGTGGACTGGCCTGGTCGCGATCTCCCGTCTCGTCCTCGGTGTCCACTGGCCGTCGGATGTGCTGGCCGCCATCTGCCTGGGCGCCTTCATTCCGTTGTTGATCAGCGTGGCAACCGACCTGAGACTCGAAATCTAGGCGGCGAGGGTTTGCCTCTCTGACCGTACCCGGCGGCGGTTGCAAGCCCCGTCACCGTGACGGGGCGATTCCCTGACGCGTTCGGCGACGCACAGACCGCATCGGCGACCTGCGTGACTGTCTACCGCCACGCTCGCGACATCACGAAAAAAGTGACCGCCGACCCAGGCGCACCTGCGGGTGCTTAGGCTCGCCTTCGTCGCGCAACTCGTCTTGCTGCTCTTGATCGCAGCACAGCAGTAACGCTCATCACGTCGCCTTAAACTGATCTGAGAACGGGGGTCCACCACCGTGCCCGCTCGCAGCATCAGCCCCTTGTCTCTGAGCAAGTCGTTGATCACCGCCGCGAACCCTTCATGTCTGCAACCGCTTTTGATGCTTCAACCACAGCAGCGCGAGGGCACACGACGCGATGCGCGAATG
>JACMKW010000402.1 GCA_014379885.1 Rhizobacter sp. | reverse complement strand
GCAGGTCACGCTCCACTTCGGCTTCAAGAACGACCCCGCCGTGCCCGAAGCCCTGGCCTTGCTGCGCGGCCTCGGCGTGCAGCTCGTCGAAATGGAAACGTCGTACTTTCTGTCGCGCGACATCGTGATCCCGACCTTGGGCACCGGCATGATGATGTGGCGCGAGAAGTTGTTTGCGTCCATGCACCACAACGCGAGTGGGGCGGCTGACTTCCTCAGCTTGCCGACCAATCGGGTCGTCGAACTGGGTTCCAAAGTGGAGATTTAGAGCCCCCCAGTCGCTACCGCTCCTGCCCCCAAGGGGCGCCACCTGGCGGCCCGGCAAAGCCGGTTCCGCGGGCGTGGCTTGAGGGGCGCGTCGCTTCGCTCGCGCGTTTTGTGCAACAGTGTCGACCTCACCTGCCGTCTCTCGCCACCATGAAACTGCTGTTCGTTGCCGATCAACTGGAAGGCTTCAAGACCTACAAGGATTCGACCTTCGCGATGATGCGCGAGGCCGCGTCACGTGGACACGGCTTGCTGGCTTGCGAAGCGAAAGACCTGTCGTGGCAGCGCGGCAGTCGAGTCACTGCACGGGCTCGCGCCTTCACGCTCAGCGGCGATCCGCACGACTGGTTTGTACCCGAGGCACACGCCGACCTCGCTCTGGCCGATGTCGATGCCGTGCTGATGCGCAGCGACCCGCCCTTCGACAGCGAGTATTTCTACGCCACCCACCTGCTCGAACAGGCCGAGCGCGAAGGCGCTCGCGTGTTCAACAAGCCGGCAGCGCTGCGCGACCACCCCGAGAAACTCGCGATTCTGGAGTTTCCGCAGTTCATCGGCCCGACGCTGGTGACGCGCCATGCCGCGCAGATCCGCGCCTTTCACGCCGAGCACCGCGACATCATCCTGAAGCCACTCGACGGCATGGGCGGCATGGGCATCTTCCGCGTCGGGCCAGACGGCCTGAACCTGGGCAGCATCATCGAGACGTTGAACAAACACGGTACTGAGACGGTGATGGTGCAGCGCTACCTGAGCGAGATCGTGCAGGGCGACAAGCGTGTGCTGATCATCGACGGCAAGCCCGTACCCCATGCACTCGCGCGCATTCCGCAGGGCAGCGAGATCCGCGGCAACCTGGCCGTGGGCGGCAAGGGGGTGGCACAGCCGCTGTCCACACGTGACCGTGAGGTGGCCGAAGCGATTGGCCCGGTACTCGCCGCACGCGGCCTGCTGCTGGTGGGGCTGGACATCATCGGCGACTGCGTGACCGAGATCAACGTCACCAGCCCGACCGGTTTTCAAGAGATCACCACACAGACCGGCTTCGACGTGGCGCGCATGTTTGTCGACGCATTGGAGCGTTCGCTGAGCAAAGCCTGACGCCAGCGTCTCGGGGGCGCGACAATGCAGGTTTTGCCCGCACCCCCTCCATGGCTGTCCTCTCCCTCTCCAATGCCCACCTGGCTTTCGGCCACGTGGCGCTGCTCGACAACGCAGCCTTCTCCCTCGAAGCGGGTGAACGCCTCGGCCTGATCGGCCGCAACGGCGCTGGCAAGTCGTCGATGCTGAAGATCATTGCCGGGCTCGAAAAGCTCGACGATGGCTTGCTGCAGATGACACAAGGTGTGCGCATCTGCTACGTGCCGCAAGAGCCGGTGTTCGAACCCGGCCACAGTGTGTTCGAGGCCGTGAGCGAAGGGGTCGCCGAAGCGCGCACCGTGCGACAAGCTTACGAAGAGCATGCCGACGGCGTCGATCTCGACGCACTGCAAACACGCATCGAAGCGCTCGACGCCTGGAACTGGGAGCAACGTGTAGACACCACGCTCGCGCAATTGCACCTGGACGGCGCGCGGGAGATCAGCCAGCTCTCGGGCGGCATGAAAAAGCGCGTGGCGCTGGCACAAGCGCTGGTGGCCGTGCCCGATGTGCTGTTGCTCGACGAACCGACCAACCACCTCGACCTCGACTCCATCGCCTGGCTCGAAGAGCTGCTGCGCGGCTTCAAGGGCAGCGTCATGCTGATCACCCACGATCGCGCTTTTCTCGACGGCGTGGCCACGCGCATCGTCGAACTCGACCGCGGCATCATCCGCAGCTACCCCGGCAACTTCAGCGCCTACGAGCGCATGAAGGAAGAACAGCTCGCCTCGGATGCGTTGGCGAACGCACGCGCCGACAAGCTGCTGGCGCAAGAAGAGGTGTGGATACGCAAGGGTGTTGAAGCCCGCCGCACGCGCAGCGTGGCGCGCATTCAGCGGCTCGAAGTGCTGCGCGACCAGCGCCAAAAGCGGCGTGACTCGCTCGGTCAGGTGCGCCTGGAGGTCGACTCGGGCGCCCCGAGCGGCAAGATCGTGGCCGAACTGCGCGACGTGAACCTGAGCTTCGGTGAGAAAGTCATCGTCAAAGACTTCACCGCCACCATCTTGCGTGGCGACAAGGTCGGCTTGATCGGCCCCAACGGTGCCGGCAAGACCACGCTGCTGAAACTCATACTCGGCGAACTCAAACCCGACAGCGGCCACGTGCGCCAGGGCACCAAGCTCGAAGTGGCCTACTTCGACCAGATGCGCAGCACGCTCAACCTCGACGCCACGCTGGCCGACACCATCAGCCCCGGCAGCGAGTGGGTGGAGTTCAACGGCCAGCGCAAGCACGTGATGAGCTACCTGAACGACTTCCTGTTCTCACCCGAGCGCGCCAACTCGCCGGTGCGCACGCT
>JACMKW010000401.1 GCA_014379885.1 Rhizobacter sp. | reverse complement strand
GAGCGGGTGCACATCGTGCCCTTCTCGGTGGACGGCGCGGTGCTGATGGAATCGTTCACCCACGACGGCGTGGGCACCATGATCGTCGACGAAAAGCTCGAGAGCCTGCGTGAAGCCACTGCCGATGACATCGGCGGCATCTTGCAGTTGATTGACCCCTTCGAACGCAATGGCACGCTGGTCAAGCGCGACCGCACCGAGATCGAACGCGACATCGACCACTACACCGTGATCGAACACGACGGCGTGATCTTCGGCTGCGCCGCGCTCTACCCTTACCCCGAATCGCGAACCGCGGAGATGTCGGCGCTGACCGTATCACCCGATGTGCAAGGCCAGGGTGACGGCGAACGCATTCTCAAGCGCGTGGAGCAGCGGGCCAAAGCGAGTGGCCTGGACAGCATCTTTGTGCTGACCACCCAAACCATGCACTGGTTTATCAAACGCGGCTTTTTGCAGGTTGACCCTGACTGGCTGCCGGAAGCACGCAAACGCAAATACAACTGGGACAGGCGCTCCCAGGTGCTGGTGAAAAAACTCGCCTGAAGCACCGCAGCAAGCTAAACCATTCATTTCCAAGGAGTACCCATGGCACGCATCGTTCAATGTGTTCATCTCAAGAAAGAAGGCGAAGGCCTTGATTTCGCCCCGTATCCGGGCGAGCTGGGCAAACGCATCTACAACGAAATTTGCAAGGAAGCCTGGCAGTTATGGATGAAGCACCAGACCATGCTGGTGAACGAAAACCGCCTGAATCTGGCTGATCAACGGGCTCGGCAATATCTCGCACGTCAGATGGAACGGTTTTTCTTCGGTGAAGGTGCCGAGCAGCCTGCTGGGTATGTGCCGCCCACTGCGTGAAGGTTTGCGGTTTACTCGTTGATTTTCCGAGTATTTGGGCCATTTTCGATCGGTAAATAAGTCACGACATATTCGGGTTTCCTTCTCATAGAATATGCGGCATGCAGCAGCACGAGCTGCATATTCGTAGCCCAAGGAGAAACAAACATGTCATCGCTTCAAGACTTGCTGGCTAAAAGAGCCGCCCTCGAACAAGAAATCGAAGCCACTCAAAAGCGCGAACGACAAGACGCCATCACCAAGGTCAAGGCGCTGATGAGCGAATACGGCCTGACGGTCGCCGACCTTTCTACCAAAGGCCCCGGCGGCAAGGCCGGGGCCACCAAGGGTGCCAAGGTCGCCCCCAAATTCCGCAACGCAGCGACGGGCGACACCTGGAGCGGGCGTGGCCTGCAACCCAAGTGGTTGAAAGCGGCCCTCGCGTCGGGCAAGAAGATTTCAGACTTCGCGCTTTGACGCGCTCCCGCCCCCGGGGCGGCAGCTCCTTGCAACGCCGCCCTTTGGCGGCAGCTCCTTGCAACGCCGCCCTTTGGCGGCGTTTTGCATGGGGCCGTCGTTAGACTGCTCGTGTGATCCCGCCCGCTTTTGTCCAAGACCTGCTTTCGCGCACCGACATCGTCGAGGTGATCGGCCGCCACGTTCAGCTCAAGAAGGCGGGCATCAACCACAAGGGCCTGTGCCCTTTCCACGGCGAAAAGAGCCCGAGTTTCATCGTCAGCGCCACCCGCCAGACCTACCACTGCTTCGGCTGCGGCGTGCACGGCAACGCCATCGGCTTCTTGATGGAGCACTCGGGCATGGGTTTTCTCGACGCTGTGCGCGACCTGGCCCAGCAAACCGGCCTGACCGTGCCTGAAGACGACCGCTCACCGCAGGAGCGCGAGCGGGCTGCTGAACTCAAGGAACGCCAGGCCACCTTGAGTGACGTGCTCGCCAAGGCCGCCGAACACTACCGCAAGCAGCTCAAGGCCAGCCCGCGCGCCGTCGAGTACCTGAAAGGCCGTGGCCTGACAGGTGAGATCGCCGCCGCCTTCGGCTTGGGCTACTCGCCCGACGGCTGGCGTGGTCTGGCCAGCGTGTTCCCGCACTACGACGATCCGCTGCTCGAAGAGAGCGGCCTGGTCATCGCCAGCGGAGAAACCGACGCCGAGAAGAAGCGCTATGACCGATTCCGCGACCGCATCATGTTCCCCATCCGCTCGGTGCCAGGCGATGTGATCGGCTTCGGCGGGCGGGTGCTCGATAAAGGCGAGCCGAAGTACCTCAACTCGCCGGAAACGCCGGTCTTCATCAAGGGGCGAGAACTCTACGGTCTGCACGAGGCACGTGCCGCCATGCGCCAGAAGGGTTACGTGCTGGTGGTTGAGGGTTATATGGACGTAGTGGCTTTGGCCCAGCTCGGCTTTCCGAACGCCGTGGCCACACTCGGCACGGCGTGCACTGCCGAACACGTGCACAAGCTGTTCCGCTTCACCGACTCGGTGGTGTTCAGCTTCGACGGCGACGCCGCAGGCCGCCGCGCCGCCGGGCGGGCATTGGAAGCCTCGCTGCCGCATGCCACCGATACCCGCACCATCCGCTTCCTGTTCCTGCCCACCGAGCACGACCCCGATTCCTACGTTCGGGAGCACGGCACCGAAGCTTTCGAACAGTGCGTGGCGCAGGCGGTGCCCCTCTCACGCCAGTTGATCGAAGCCGCTCGCGATGGCATGGACATCGACAGCGCTGAAGGCCGCGCCAAGCTGCTGGCCAATGCCAAACCCCTGTGGGCCGCCTTGCCTGAGGGCGCATTGAAACTGCAATTGCTCAGCGAGCTGGCTCAGGCCGGCGGACTCGCCACACCCGACCTGGCCCAGCTCTGGCAAACCGCAACCGCACCCCGGCGCGCTCCAGATGCCTCCGAACCATCGCGCCGCGGCCCGGCCACTTTCAGCCGAGGCTCCATGCCCTCACGCCCCAACCGCATGAGCAACCGCGCCGCTCCCGCCAGCAAGGAAGACACCGCTGTGCGCATGTTGCTGCTGCACAGCGAGTGGTGGCAACAGCTCGATGCCAACGACCATGAGTTGCTGGCGGGCCTGCCCACACCTCTCGGCCCACTGTGTGCCTGGCTGGAACGCCATCTGAACGACCACGGCACCACGCCTTGGGCAGTGCTGGAGCAGGCGCTTCAAGAGACCGAATGGGGCGAGGCGGTACTCAGGTTGGTGCCACAAAGCGTGTTGGCCGATGAAATGCAATTCACCGAGTTGCGTGGTGTCATCGACAGCATGTGGATCGAATCTCTCAAAGCGCAGCAGAAGCTGCTGATCCAGCAGGCCGGTACCGACCCTGGTGCGCTGATTCGCTGGCGCGAGCTCGAAGACCGCATCAGGCTGCTAGCAATTTCCAATCAGCCTACTTTGACGTAAGGTCGTTCTTCGACGATAATTGAGGGTTTGTTACACGGCAAGAGTGACAGCAGCACCTCCGGGCCCCGGCCACCCTCTGACCCAGGGTCCCCATTGAAGGCCACCTGTCCCCGCAAGGGCTGCAAATCGTCGGTCACGCGAACTTGTCCGCCGTTTGTGTCAATGACATTGGCCAAACCTGTGCCAGCGCGCTGCTGCATGGGTTGGCTTCGCTTTTGTGCAT
>JACMKW010000400.1 GCA_014379885.1 Rhizobacter sp. | reverse complement strand
TGTGTTCGAGCAACAGCAGGTCGCGAAAGCGCAGCTGCTCTACACGGGGCGAAAGTGTTGCCATCAGGAAAGTGCCATAAAGAGAAGTGACTTAAGAGAAGCCGATCAATAGATAACAAAGTCTGTCTTTGACTTATATCAAAGCACCGGTAGTCTGCGGCCTCAAGCAAAAAAAAGCATCACGCAACAGGAGACAACACGATGGCCCACAGACGGCACTTCGTGACACAAGCCGCGGCATGGGGCGCATTGGGTTGGCTGGGCATGCCTGCAATGGCGGCACCGGGCATCCCGCTCGCGAAGATTTTGCTCGGCGCACCTGCGGGTGGCGCCGGTGACTTGATGGCGCGTCGCTTGGCCGAGCAGCTGCGTGGAAGCTACGCAGGCAGCGTGATCGTCGAGAACCGCCCGGGTGCCGGCGGTCAGCTCGCCATTGCCTCGTTCAAAGACAGCGCTACCGACGGCAGCTCCTTGCTGCTCACGCCGTCTTCGCTGCTGTCGATCTACCCCTACACCTACGCGAAGCTGCCCTACAAGCCACTGGAAGACCTGCTGCCGGCGTCGCTGGCCGCCTATTCCAACCACGCGTTCGGCGTGGGCCCGGCGGTGCCCGCTGGCGTGAAGAACATGCGCGAGTTTCTGGCCTGGGCCAAGGCCAACCCCGACCTGGCCACCTACGGCTCGCCAGCCTCGGGCTCCATCCCGCACCTGATTGGCGTGGTGCTGGCCAAGCTCACCGGCGCACCGCTTCGCCACATTCCCTACCGCGGCTCCACCCAGGGTTTGCAAGACCTGCGCGGCGGCCAACTGGCGGCCATGTCGTCGCCGGTCGGCGCGTTTTTGCCTCACTTGCAATCGGGCCAGGTCAGGCTGCTGGCGGTGTCGGGAGAACAGCGCAGCCTCTTCCTGCGCGAGGTGCCCACCTACCGGCAACTCGGCTACCCCATCACGGCCCGCGAGTGGTATGGCTTTTTTCTGCCCGGCAAGTCGCCCTCGGCCGTGGTGACACGCGCCGCGGCCTACCTGCGGCTCGCGCTGTCTTCGCCCGACGTGGTGCAAGGCCTGAGCCAGTTCGGCCTGGAGGCCGCGCACTCCACGCCGCAGGCGCTGGCTGACATGCTCAAGGCCGACAGCAACGAGTGGCGCTTGCTCATCAAGGCCGTGGGCTTCACGGCCGAATCCTGAATTCACCGCATCCACGCATGTCCAGTCGCTGCCCCGTCCATTCCGACTTCGACCCCCTCGTGCCCGAGACCTTCGACAGTGCCCATGCGCAATACGCCGAGCTGCGCGCGCGCTGCCCGGTGGCGCACAGCGACGCCTTCGGTGGCTTTTGGGCACTCACCAAGTACGACGACGTGGTGACGGCGCTGTCTGACGTCTCAACCTACGTCACCTCGGTGCAAAACGTGGTGCCCAAGGTGGCCTTCACCGGCCGCCGCCCGCCGCTGCACCTTGACCCACCTGAGCACACGCCCTACCGCGCCGCGCTCAACCCGCTGCTCACGCCCGAGCGTGTGGCGAGGCTCGAACCGGTGGTGCGCCGCTTCGCCGTCGAGCTGCTGGCCCCGATGATCGCGAGTGGCCAGGCCGACATCTGCGAAGCCTTCGGCGGCCACCTGCCGGTGCGTGTGTTCGGCCACTGGATGAACCTGCCGCCGCACCTGGAGAGCGCGCTCGCGCAGGCCGGGCCGGCCTTCATTCGTGCGGTGCAGTCGGCGCAAGAAAACGTAATGCGCGACACCAGCCTCGCGCTGTACGACATGGCGCGCCAGTTGATTGCCCTGCGCAAGCAAAGCAAGCTCGACCCCGACAAAGACCCGACCAGCGCGCTGCTCGCTGCCCGCAAGGACGGTGAGCCCCTGCCCGACGAGATGGTGGTAGGCATGGTGCGCCAGGTATTGGTGGTGGGCATCGTGGCGCCGATGGTGATGGTGGGCACGATGGCCGTGCACTTGTCACGCCACCTTGAGCTGCAGCAACAGTTGCGCAACGACTTGTCGCTGGTGCCCGCTGCGGTGGAAGAGTTCTTGCGCCTGTACACGCCCTACCGTGGGTTCGCCCGCACCGCCACGCACGACGTGGAATTTCGCGGCCGCACGATCGAGAAGGACGAACCCATCGCCTTGCTCTACGCCTCGGCCAACCGAGACGAAGACGTGTTCCCCGACGCAGCGAGCTTTCAGCTGCACCGACCCAACATCAAGGAGCACCTGGCCTTTGGCCGTGGCCCGCACTACTGCGCTGGCGCGGCACTCGCGCGCGTGGAGCTGCAGGTGGCGCTCGAAGAGCTGCTCAAGCGCACCAAGCACTTCGAAGTCAACGGGCCGGTGGTCATGACGCCATTCCCCGAAATCGGGCCGTGGTGTGTGCCGGTGCGCTTCGAGGCGGCTTGAGATTGAAATCAATAAAACGAGGAGACATCAACATGAAACGAACATTCTGGCTGGCAGCACTCGCTGCCATCTCGGGCCTGGCCCAGGCGCAAGACACATCGAGCGTCACGATCTACGGTGT
>JACMKW010000399.1 GCA_014379885.1 Rhizobacter sp. | reverse complement strand
TGAAGCGCCTGGGCGAGCCCGAAGAGATCGCCGAGGTGGTGGCCTTCCTGCTCAGCAGTGCATCGAGCTACATGACGGGTGAGATCGTTTACGTGGATGGCGGGCGGCTCACGCTCAATTACACCGTGCCCACGGCGTGAGGACATGACGACGGGCTTCGAGGCCTTCTGGGTTTCCACCGGCGTTGTTGCGCTTGGAGAGATCGGCGACAAGACACAGCTGCTCGCCCTGTTGCTCGCAGCCCGCTTTCGCAAGCCGGTGCCCATCATCCTGGGCATCCTGGTGGCCACCCTCGCGAACCATGCCGCTGCTGCGGCCTTGGGCGAGTGGCTGCAAAGCCTGATCAACCCGCAATGGCTGCGCTGGGGACTGGGCTTGTCGTTTCTGGCCGTGGCGGTGTGGATGCTCATCCCCGATTCGGTGGACGACGGTGACACAGCCGGCACCGGCCGCTGGGGCGTGTTCGGCGTGACGGTGGTCGCGTTCTTTCTCGCCGAGATGGGCGACAAGACGCAGATCGCCACCGTGATGCTGGCTGCGCAGTTCAAGTCATTGTTGTGGGTGACGGCCGGCACCACGCTGGGCATGATGCTGGCCAACGTGCCTGCCGTGCTGTTCGGCGAGCGCGCGGTGAAGCTGCTGCCCATCGCCTGGGTGCACCGGATCGCAGCGGCAGTGTTCGCCGTGCTCGGCGTGCTGGTGCTGTTGAGCTGATCGCGGTTCAAGCGGCTGCGGCAATGGGGCGGATTGCCTTGGCCTCGCGAATCGGCATGTGGATCAGCGCGGCGCCGACAGCCAACACAATGTCGGCGTACCACATCCAGTTGTAGTTGCCCGTCCACTCGAAAGCCTTGCCACCAAAGTAGGCGCCGAGAAAACCGCCGAGCTGGTGCGCCAGCATCACCAGGCCAAACAGCGTGGCCATGTGGGCCGGCCCGAAGAACTTCGCCACCAGGCCGGCAGTAGGCGGCACAGTGGAGAGGTAGCTCACACCGATCACCGCCGCAAAGATCAGGAAGGTGACTTCGGTCTTGGGTGCCAGCAAGAAGGCCAGCACCGCCACCGCCCGTGTCGCATACACCAGCGACAGCAGCGACTTCATGCGCCAACGCCCACCCTGGAACGACACCGCCCAGCCCATCGCCACACTGCCCACGATGTTGAACAGCCCCACGGTACCCAGCGCCCATGCGCCAAGCGCTGGCGGCAAGCCACATGAGGCCACCACGCCGGGCAGGTGCGTGGCAATGAACGCCACGTGAAAGCCGCACACGAAGAAGCCTCCACACAGCAAGCGGTAGCTCGGGTCGCGCACGGCACGGGCAATGGCCTCGCGCGTGGTTTCGGCCTTGGGCGCGTTCGGCGTGGCCACACCCAGTTGCTTGGCGTTGCCCCGCAGCACCCACGCCGCTGGCAAGGCCAGCAAGGTGATGACCGCCAGGCTTTGCAGCGCCACCGCCCAACCCGCCACAGCCGTGATGCCCTGTGCCAACGGCGCAAACAGGAACTGCCCGAAGGAGCCGCCCGCGTTGACGATGCCCGAAGCCATGCCGCGTTTTTCGACCGGCACCAGGCGTGTGGTGGCGGCCATCAGCACCGCAGGCCCAGCCATGCCTGCGCCACCGGCCGAGAGCACACCGATGGCGAAGATCAAGCCGCCGGTGGTCGTCATGAACGGAACGAGGGCCGTACCGATCGCGATCAAAAAGATGCCCAGCACGAGCACGCGACCGGCGCCGATGCGGTCGGCCACCATGCCGGCAAACGGCTGCGTGAGGCCCCACCACAGCTGGCCGAAGGCGAATGCCAGGCTGATGCTCGCCAAGCCGAGCCCGGTTTGCGTGTTGAGCGTGTTCAGGAACAAGCCCATCGACTGCCGCGCCCCCATGGTGAGCGAGAAGGTGCCGGCCGCGGCCAGCAAGACCAGCCACACCGCCATCTGTCGTTTGGGCATGAGGGGGCTATTCACCAGACTCTCCTTCGTCATCGGCGGCCAACAAGGCCATGCATTCGTCCAGCAAGGCATGCAACCGCGCTACGCGCTCTACGCCCAGTTGTTCGTTGAGTGAGGTTTGTGCCTGCTTCCATGAGCGTTGCGCCTCGGCGCGCTTGGCGCGCCCCGCCTCGGTAATCGACACCAGGCGGCTGCGCCCGTCAGCACCAGCTCCCATCTCCACCCAGCCCTGCGCCACCAGCGGCTGCAGGTTGCGGGTGAGCGTGGAAGCCTCCAGCGCCATGTTGGCTGCCAGATCCGACGGCCGAACCGGCCCCATGGACATGACATGCGACAACAGCGAGTACTGCGTTGTCTTCAGCCCGCTCGCACTCACCGCCGCGTCGTAGTGGCGGCTCACGCGGCGCGTTAGCTGGCGCAGCTTGAAGTTGGTGCAACCTCGTGGGGCGAGGCCGGGTGGCGCGGATTGGGTTTTGGCAGACATGTGATCATTGTAGCTACAATGATTGCATATACAACCATATAGAGAACCCCATGACACAACAAGCCACGCCTGAAGAGACCTTGGCCACCTGGGAAGCCGAAGAAGCCGCCGTGCGCGCACGGCGTGGCCCGTTGGGTGTGATCCGCCCGGAGCAAGTAGCGGGGAAATCGGGCATCGAGATCTTCAACGCCATGTTTTCAGGCGAGCTACCTCAGCCTCACATTGGCCAGACACTGAATTTCTTGCCGTTGCGCGTGGAGCCGGGCCACGCCATCTTCCAGGGCCGGCCGAATGTGGCCCACTACAACCCGCTGGGCACCGTGCATGGCGGCTGGTTCGCCACCCTGCTCGACTCGTGCGTGGCCTGCGCCGTGCATTCAGCGCTGCCTGCGGGCAAGACCTACACCACGGTGGAGCTGAAGATCAACATCGTGCGTGCGCTCACCGACAAGATTCCCCTGGTGCGCGCCGAAGGCAAGATCATTCACCTGGGCCGCAGCATGGGCACCGCGGAGGGCCGCCTGTATGGACACGACGGCAAGCTGTACGCTCACGCGTCGACCACCTGCTTCATCATGGACGCACCAAACCCGAAATGAGACTTCTCCACACCATGCTCCGCGTAGGCAACCTGCAACGATCCATCGACTTCTATACGAAGGTGATGGGCATGCAAATACTGCGCACCACCGACCGGCCCGAGCAAAAGTATTCGCTCGCCTTCCTGGGCTACGGCCGCAACCCCGAGCACGCCGAGATCGAGTTGACCTACAACTACGGCGTCGACAAGTACGACCTGGGCAGCGCCTACGGCCACATCGCGATCGAAGTGCCTGACGCTTATGCGGCCTGCGACAAGATCAAGGCCAATGGCGGCGCTGTCACGCGCGAAGCCGGTCCCGTCAAAGGCGGCGACACCGTCATCGCCTTTGTCACCGACCCCGACGGCTACAAGATAGAACTCATCGAGCGCAAGCCTTAAGCCTTCTTTCGGCCAAAGAACTTGGCGATGCCGCCGCCGAACACGGCCAGGCCGATCAGCCCGACCTTCCAGAATTTGGCGAACAGCAGACCGATCGTGGCCAGCAAGCCGAGCTTCTTGGCCACCAACCCGCCGCCGATCAAGGCGGCCAGGCCGTACTCGGCCACGTGGTCGGTGGCCGCGGAGAAATCTTCATAGCGCTTGCCATCGCTGAACGCGGTGGCACTCAGCAGTTCGTCAGCGCGCGGCTTGGCGGCAGCGAGGGCCTTCGGGTCGGTCATCAGGTTCATCTCGATGTAGCCTTCGCGGCCCAGCACGTAGGTGTGGTAATTCACGCTCTCGTCACGCTGCGCACCGTCAACCACTTCGGCACGCATGCCCCACACCAGGCGGTGGGTGGCGGCGTCATAGGTGGGCTTTTGTGCCCAGTCGATGATGTGCATTTCGCCGCCGCCCATCTTCTTGCGCTCGGGGTTCGACGCCTCCGTGCCCTCTTTCACCGATTTGATGAGGTCGTCGGCATTCCAGGTCTTGGCGTCTTCGTCTTTCACATAGCCTTCTTTTCGAAAGCGCAGTGAGACGGCCCAGCTGGCCTTGTCTTCTTCGCTCAGCACCATGCCCATCACCTTGTGCGGCCCCGGGTTGCCCCAGTAGGTGAGCAACGCGGCAGCGTCGTTCTCATTGAGGTAGAGGTAGCCGGCAGGCAGTTTGAGCGAGCCTTGGTCGGCCAACGTGATGGTCTTGGGGCCGTGCTCGGGGTTGAGCTTGGGTCGCTCGCTGTCAACGGCCCAAGACACGCTGAACGAACACAGCACAACGAGCGCGACAAACGCGCGGCGAATCAAAAACATGGAACCTCCCTGGTGTGACGTGATGTCGGCCTCGACGGGCCGGCAACATCGTACAGGCCAGGTGACTCAGCTTGGCTTCAGTTCGCTCGCTTGCCGGGCCAGCCGTGTGATGCGGGCCCAGTCTTTGCCCGCCACCGCATCGGAGGGTGTGAGCCATGAGCCGCCACAGACCTTGACGTTGGGCAAGGCCAGGAACTGCGGCGCCGTGTCGACCGTGATGCCGCCTGTGGGGCAGAAGGTCACGTCGGGGAACGGCCCGGCGAATGCTTTCAGCATCGGGATGCCGCCCGCCGCTGTCGCTGGAAAGAATTTCAGGAAGTGGTAGCCGTCTGCGTTGGCTTGCATCACCTCGCTGCCGGTGGCCACACCGGGGAGCAGAGGCAGGCCGATGTCGAGGCAGGCCTGGCCCACGCTGCTCAGGTAACCGGGGCTCACGGCGAAGGTGCAGCCCGCGTTCTTGGCGGCCTGCGCATCGGCCACGCTGCGCACCGTGCCGGCGCCGATGATGGCGCCAGGCACGGCGCGGGCAATCGCCTCCATGCACTGCAACGCAATCGGCGTGCGCAACGTGATCTCAAGCACCTTCACGCCGCCATCGACCAGCGATTGCGCCAACGGCACCGCGTCTTCGAGGCGCTCGATCACGATCACCGGAATCACCGGGCCGTGGGATGCAAGTTCAAGTGGATTCATGGAGTTCACCCCTGTGGATTACAGCCAAGTGATGGCGCCTTCTTCGGCGGTCAGCACATTGCGGCGCATGCCGCCGAACAGTTCGCGGCCTAGGCCGTGCGAGTTGTCAGTACGGCGCTCATCGCTCATGTCGCCCACCTCGCGTGCAGCCCAGGTGGCCTCGTCGACGAGTGCGTTCAAGGTACCGGCCACCGCGTCGAGGCGGATCACATCGCCCGTGCGCACCTTGCCCAACGGCCCATGCGCCAGCACCTCAGGGCTCACGTGGATGGCCGCCGGCACCTTGCCTGACGCACCGCTCATGCGGCCATCGGTCACCAGCGCCACCTGGAAGCCCTTGCCCTGCAGCACGGCCAGCGGCGGCGTGAGGCGGTGCAGCTCGGGCATGCCGTTGGCACGCGGGCCCTGGAAGCGCACCACGGCGACGAAGTCGCGCTCCAGCAGGCCGGCCTTGAAGGCAACGAGCATGGCCTCCTGGTCGTCGAACACGATGGCCGGCGCTTCGACCACGTGGTGGCCCTCGGGCACCGCTGACACCTTGATCACCGAGCGGCCGAGGTTGCCGGTGAGCAGTTTCAGGCCACCGGTGTCGCTGAAAGGGGCGTCTGCGCGGCGCACGATGGTGTCGTCGCCGCTGGCCGGCGGCAGGTCTTTCCACACCAGGCCAAGTTCGCCGCGCTCGGGAACACGGGCGTAGTCACGCAGGCCGCCGGTGCTCACGGTCGCCACGTCGGCATGCAGGTAGCCCGCGTCGAGCAGCTCGCGGATCACAAAGCCCGGGCCTCCTGCGGCCTGGAACTGGTTCACATCGGCACTGCCATTCGGGTACACACGCGCCAGCAGGGGCACCGCGTGCGAGAGGTCTGAAAAATCAGTCCAGTCAATCAAGATGCCGGCCGAGCGTGCGACCGCCACCCAGTGGATCAGGTGGTTGGTCGAACCACCGGTGGCCAGCAGCGCCACCATGGCGTTGACGATCACCCGCTCATCCACCAGCCGACCGATGGGCGTAAAACGCTGCGCCTGCGTGATGCCCAGCACTTGCCGCACCGCCTGGCGCGTGAGCGACTCGCGCAGCTCGGCATGCGGGTGAATGAAGGCCGCGCCGGGCACGTGCAGGCCCATGGCTTCGAGCAGCATCTGGTTGCTGTTGGCCGTGCCGTAAAAGGTGCAAGTGCCCGCGCCGTGGTACGCCGCCGATTCGGCCTGCAGCAGTTGCTCACGCCCCACCAGGCCTTGCGCAAACTGCTCGCGCACCTTGGACTTGGCGTTGTTCGACAAGCCGGTACTCATTGGCCCCGCGGGCACGAACACACACGGCAAGTGGCCGAAATGCAAGGCGCCGATCAAGAGGCCTGGCACGATCTTGTCGCAGATGCCGAGCAACAGGGCGGCGTCGAACACGTCGTGCGACAACGCGATGGCCGTGCCCATGGCAATGTTGTCGCGCGAAAAGAGGCTCAGCTCCATGCCGGGTGTGCCTTGGGTCACGCCGTCGCACATGGCAGGCACGCCGCCAGCCACTTGCACGGTGGCGCCGTGGCGATGCGCCTCATCGCGGATCACGGCCGGGAAGCCCTCATACGGTTGATGCGCCGACAGCATGTCGTTGTAGGCCGTGACGACCCCGATGTGCGGCGCACGCTCGGCCACGATGCGCAGCTTGTCGTTGGCCGGCATCGCCGCGAAGGCATGCGCAATGTTTGCGCAGCCCATGCGGTCAGAGCCGCGTGGCCGGCCGGCCATTTGATCCACACGCTGCAGATACGCCGAGCGCAACGACGCACTGCGTTCGCGAATGCGTTGGGTGACTTCGAGCAGGGCTGGTTTCATGCGGTGACGCCTCGTCGGCGCCGTATGTAACTGGTGACTTGATTATCGAGTAACCAAATTACATCGTCAATTCGTTTCAGGGCTTGCGAGCGGGTTGCTGTGCCTTGTCTCGCGCGGCCTGCCGGGCCCGGGCGAGCAGTTGCGCGCAGGTGTCGCCGCCCTCTTCGGCCCCACCCGTGTCGACCAGGGGCACCAGTGCAGCCAGCGGGTTGAGCAAAGCCAGCAGCACCGCCCCGGCCAGCTTGCGCGCCAAGGGCCCTTTCTCCACCGAGATGCGCGGGTCCTTGAACGGACCCTTCACAATCAGCGGCGTGCGCAGCGCGAGCGGGCTGAAATCCTTGGGGGTGACCACGGCGCGCAAGTCCAGCGTTTCGTCTTTCAACGACACGCTGCCGTCAGCCCAGACGGTTGAGTCGCTGGTGTCGACCACCAGAGCGCGCGGGCGCAACACGCCTTGTGTGGCTTGCATGTCGGCGAGCCCACAGCTCACTGGCAGCAGGTCGTCGCCCTTGATCAGCACGCCGAGCGCTTCGGCGATGTCGATGCCGGCCGCTTCAATGGCCAGGTGCGACACCCGCCCGTTGCGCAGCGAGGTGGTGATGGTGCCGTCGAGACTGCCCAGAATCTGAGCGGTAGATCGGCCTTGCCCCTTGAGCGAGGCTCGCCCCACCAGGCTGCCACTCACGTACGGCGGGCCGCCCCCCGCGCGCTTTTGCTTCAGCCATTCTTCGAGCTTCACGCCAGACCATCGCAGGTCGGCGCGCCACAGCGCCAGCTTGCCGGTGCCATCGAGCACCACCGTGCCCGCCAGGTTGCCGTCGGCCGTGCGCGCCACCAGATCGCTCAGGCGCAGCGTGCCGTCTTGCAGCGTCAAGTGGGTCTTCAGGGGCTGCAGCGGCAAGGCAAACAGGCTGCCCAGTTCAACGCGGTCAAACGACATCAGCACGTTGGCATTCATGGCCCGCAGCGACGGGAGGTCGAACTCCTTGTCGGGCAACACACGCGCCGAACGTGGCGACGACGCACTCGCGGGCGGTGCAGGCGCTGCATCGGGCTCTCCACCGATGGTGGGCGCCAGGTCGGCAAGCAACAGCTTCGGGCCCGACACGCGGCCTGAGAGCATCGGCACCGCGGGTCGTGTGTCATAGGTCATCGCCCCGGTGAGCTTGCTGGAGCCGACCGTGGCGTCATCGGTCACCACATTCCACACCCCGCCGTTCTTGACGATGCGGCCGGCCAGCACAAAGGCGCCGGTGGTGGGCAGGGTCACCCCCAACGGGTCACCCGCCGCCGCCAGCGAGGGCCCGCTGACGCGAAATGCCCCCTTCATGTTGGCCAGCTTGAAGAGGTCGGTCACGGTACCATCGAAAGTGAGCGCGGCTTTGCCGGCCTTGAGTTCGAGCACCACGGGAACGGCCTGTGCTTGCGCATCGCTGCGCAGCAGTGGCGTGACCCCGGCGGTGCGCAAACTGGCGGTCAACTTCGCTTGTCCGTAAGTGCCGCGGGCACTTGCGATCAAACCTTGAACGGCAGCCGGAAGCGGCCCCGAGGGCGCTAGGGTGCCTTCGGCCAACTGAAGCTCTGCGGTGATGTTCGCCTTCAGCGGCGCATCGACAAAACTCAGCTCGCCTTGCAGCACGCGCAACTCGCCCACTGTGGGCAGCTGAAGGGCGCGTTGATCAGTTGCAGTTTTCTGCTTGGCAGGGTCACCAAAAACCCATGACGCGCGACCGTCGAGCAGGCGCTCCGCATGCACGACCAAGCGCTCAGCCTGCAACAGATCAATGTCCAGCGGTGCACCTCGACGCGCACGCCACAGGTCGCCGTAGGACAGATGCATTTCGGCCTGCGTGGCCTGCAAGAAGAACGGCCGCTTGCTCCACTGGGGCGCAGCGATCACAAGTTGCGGCACCTTGACCTTGAGCCCACCGACAAAACGCACCGTGGCGCGCTCCGCCCCGCCGGCGTCGTTGAGTTGTACCTCGCGCTGAAGGGTGTTGCTCAAAGCGCGTTGTACCGGCGCGGCCAGAAAAGGCCAGCCGGCCACCTCACAGGCGATCAGCACGCCGACAAACAGAGCCAGCAGCCCGGTTGCAACGGCCCAGACCTTGCGTTTGCGCCCGGCGTGGTGGTTCATTCGTCGCTCCTGCCGGTTGATCAAAACCAACCATAGGCCAGGGGCGCCACTCGACCTATCGGCGGCGACCTTCAGCGGCTGTGAGGGAAGTCCTACGGGCGCAGGCTATTGCAGGCTGATGTCGACGCGGCGGGCCTGTTTGGCGCCGCCTTTGCGGGGCGCTGCGAGGGGCTGGCCCAGAACCAACTGGGCAGGCGGCACCCCGTTGGCTTCGAGTGTGTGGCGCACACGCAGAGCGCGGCGCTGGGCGGATGCGGTGTCGCCGTTGGCATCGCGAACACCCGTGATCAGCACGACCACGCGCTCGTCGCGGCGGGCGGCCTCGGCCACACGAGCCAGCGTCTCGTCGGCCTCGGTGGAAAGCGCATCTTCGGCCGACCCAAAGTAGACACGCTGCGACGAGGCGGAATCGTGCGGCCGCTGCAAACCCTTGGCACACGCCAGCGCAATCACCCCCGCCAGCACCAGGCCCACGATGCCAGCCACCGCGCCGAGTGCGTAGCCTTGCACGCTGTCGTCTTGTGCGCTCATGCTCATCTCCCATTGAAATCGAAATTCATTCTAGAGTTGGGGCACATGAGTCTTGTCGAACCCCTGCGGCCCTTGTCTCCCGAGCGCGAACCGGCGCACTTGCTGGCACAAACACGCGCCAGCTGGGGCGGGCACAACGACTTGTGGGTGTTCGGTTATGCCTCGTTGATCTGGCGGCCCGAGTTCGAATCGGTGGAGCAGCGCCCGGCGCGTGTGCACGGCTGGCACCGCGCGCTGGAAATGCGCTCGCGCATCAACCGCGGCACACCTGAGTTCCCTGGCCTGGTGTTTGCGTTGGTCGGCGGTGGTTCGTGCCAGGGCATGGTGTACCGCATTGCACGCGAGCGTGTCGAAGACGAACTGCCGCGCCTGTGGGCACGCGAAATGCCCAACAGCGTCTATGACCCGAAGTGGCTCGCTTGCCGCACTGGGCAAGGTGAAGTCACCGCCTTGGCCTTCACACTGAGCCGCGCGAGCCCCAACTACACCGGGCCGATGGACGACGCTCATCTGGTGCAGGTGCTGCGGCGAGCCAGCGGCCGCTATGGCACCACGCTGGCCTACCTGCTGGAAACAGCCAACTGCCTGCGCGCCCATGGCATACACGACAAAAAAATCGAGCGGCTGGTGGCTCTGGCGCGAGAACACGCGCTGATGGAATGAAAACAGGCCCGCGAGGGCCTGTTTTTGTTGCAGCGACCGAAGTGGCTTACTGCTGGGGGTCTTTCTTGGGATCAGTCTTGGTTGCAGCGGGCTTCGTGGCATTACCGGACTTCACGGCAGCCTTGGCATCCGCCTTCACGTCGACACGGCTCTCCTTCGAGGGCGGCACGGCTTGACCAGCCTTGGACAAGCCCACCTCATCCTTGACGATTTCGCCAGCGGCGTTGGCGCGCTTTGTCTCGGCCTTCACCTCGGTGCGCGTGGTCGTTGAAGAGGGCACGGTCTGCGCGGCCTTGGACACACCAATCTCGTCCTTGACGATCTCGCCAGCGGCGTTGGCACGTTTGGTCTCGACCTTTACCTCGGCGCGAGTGGAAGGGGCGGATGCTGACATGCTGGCTTGTGCCAGCACGAGTTGCGGAGAAATTGCGAGCAGTGCTGCGGCGGGAACCATCCAGATTGATGTACGTTGCTTCATGAGTAACCTCGTCGGTGAATGAGAGAGGCCTCATTGAAACAAGCTTGCCGCGCGCTGACTGTCGGGCAGGGCTGCGCCCAGCGGTAGGACATTCCCCACAGCGGTCACCGCTGCGTGGCTAGCGAGCGTCGCGAAAGTGCATTTCCTGTTCGGCCACCCTCACACGAGCAAGGTCATCTTCGGTGTCGACGTCGAGCAGCACGCCGGGGTCGTCAACCTCCACCCCCAGTGCGGCGTAGCGCGCCACCAGGCGGCGGGCGCCTTCGTCACCGGTCAGCATCACCAGCTCGGAGTACAGCTCGGCGGCAAAACCCACCGGGTGGCCGCGCCGGCCACGGTACTGGGCGTAGGCGATGGCATGGCCGTCAAGTCCGTTGGCCACTTCATGCAAGGTGCTGGTCTGCACCATGGGCATGTCGGCCGGAAGAATCAGCCAGCCTGACGCATCGGAACGCGCAGCCACGCCAGCAGCGATCGAATAGCCCATACCCAGTGCATGGGCAGAGGGCGCATCGGCCGCAGGCAGCACCACCATGTCGCGCGTGGCCACATGGCGGCTCACCAGCTCGGCCAGGGGTTCAGTCGTCACCACCAACACCGGCATCTGGGTCGCCAGGGCGTGGGAGAGCGTGGTGGCGAGCACGGTCGACGCACCCAGGCCTTGCATCAGCTTGTGATGCAAGCCGCGGAAGCGCGAGCCCTTGCCCGCTGCCAACACGATGACTGCCGGCCGTGATTTCATTCGGCCTTTCTCCCCATTGGTTGATGAACGAGTGGCCCAAGAGAGGCCGCTCGTTATCTCAAGGATGGGAGCTCAAGGCCTGCCACGATAGTGGGGCCTTCACTTAAGGCCTTCCCCGTAAGCTGTTTTGAGTAAGTGCCGCGGGTTTCACCCCAGATCAAAGGGCAAGGAACGCAACGGCTTGCCGGTGAGTTGTGCGAGCGCGTTGGCGAATGCCGGCGCCAGGGGTGGCACACCCGGTTCGCCCATGCCGGTGGGTGGCTCGGTGCTGGGCACGATGTGCACCGCAATCGCAGGCATTTGCGGCATGCGGGCCACGGTGTAGTCGCCGAAGTTGCTTTGCTGTACCACGCCGTCCTTGAGGGTGATGGCCGCACCCGGCAAGGTGGTGCCCAGCGCCATCAGCGCCGCGCCTTGTACCTGGGCTTCAACCGCCAGCGGGTTCACAGCCGTGCCACAGGCCACGCCCGCGGTCACACGGTGCAGCACCGGTTGGCCCTTGGCCACCGAGGCCTCCACCACGTAGGCCACCACCGACCCGAAAGACTCGTGCACCGCCACGCCAAAAGCCTGGCCCTTGGGCAAGACCTTCTTGCCGTAGCCCGATTTCTCCACCGCCAGATCGAGCGCGGCGCGGTGGTGATGGTGTTTGTCGCTCAACAAGCTGCGGCGGTAGGCCACCGGTTCCTGGCCCGTGCTGCGTGCAATCTCATCGATCAAGGTTTCCATCACGAAGGCGGTGTGCGTGTGGCCCACCGAGCGCCACCACAGCACCGGCACGTTCACCTTGGGGTGATGCACCTGCAGCGCCATCGGCACGTTGTAGGGGGTATCAGCCACGCCCTCGACCGACACGGAGTCAACGCCGTTCTTCACCATGAAGGCTTCGAACGGCGTGCCAATCAGGATGGACTGGCCGACGATGGTGTGGTCCCAACCCAGCACGTTGCCTTTTTCGTCGAAGCCGATCTCGGCACGGTGCACGTGCATGGGCCGATAGTAGCCACCACGAATGTCGTCTTCACGGCTCCACACGATCTTGAGCGGGCCCGATTGGCCGGCCGCGCGCCAGGCCTTGGCCACCTGGGCTGCTTCGACCAAATAGTCTGAAGTGGGCACAGCACGCCGGCCGAAACCACCACCGGCCATCAAGGTGGTGAGCTGCACGTCTTGCGGCTTCAAGCCCAAGGTGGCCGCCACGCTGGCCTGGTCAACGGTCTGGAATTGCGAGCCCACGCTGAGCTTGCAGCTCGTGCCGTCGAACTGGATCAAGCAGTTCAGCGGCTCCATCGGGGCGTGCGCGAGGTACGGGAAGCTGAAGACGGCGCTGATCTTCTTGGGTGCGCTGGTGATCTTCGACAAGTCGGCGTCGCGCACCTTGATGCCGGGCTCGGTGGCCAGCTTCTTGTATTGCGCGAGCAGCTTGTCGCTGTCGACCTTTTCCACACCTTCGGTGTTCCAGCTCACCTGCAGCGCGTCGCGGCCCATCTTGGCGGGCCAGTAGCCATCGGCCACCACCGCGAGGCCGGTGGCACCACGGTCGAGGTTCACTTGCAGCACATCGACCACACCCTTCACGGCCTTGGCCTTCGCAGCATCGAAGCTCGCGAGCTTGGCGCCGAACACCGGCGGGTGCAGCAGCAGCACGGTCTTCATGCCCTCCGCACGCGCGTCGATGCCAAAGCTCTGGCGCCCGCTCGATTTGGCCAGCGCATCCAGCCGGCCGGTGGGCTTGCCGATGCGCTTGAAGTCTTTCGCCTCCTTGAGCACCACCTTCTCGGGCACCGGCTGCTTCATCGCGTCTGCCGCCAGCTCACCGAAGGTGGCGCGCTGCGCACCGGCCGAGACCACGCCGTTCGCCACGCTGCAGGCCTCGGGCGCCACACCAAAGCGCTGCGCGGCAGCGCCCACCAGCATGGCGCGGGTGCGCGCCCCCAGCGAGCGGTATTGCAGCCACGAGTTGCGAATCGAGCCCGAACCGCCAGTGATCTGGATGCCAAAGCCCGGGTCCTTGTAGGCGTCGCCCGCGGGCGCGAGCTCGCCGCGCACCTTGGACCAGTCGGCATCCATTTCTTCGGCCACCAGCATCGGCAGGCCGGTGATCACGCCCTGGCCAAAGTCGAGCCGGTTGACCATCACCGTGACGATGCCGCTGGCGTCGATGCTGACGAAGGCAGCCGGCATCTGGTTCGGCTTGAGCCCGCTCGCGGCCTGGGCACTGGTTTCATCAGTCAGCGTGAAGAGGCCCAGCGCAAAGCCGGCGCTGGCACCCAGCTTCAGGAAGTTGCGGCGGCCTAGGCCGCTGCTCACTTCTTGCGATTGCCCCGCACGCGTCATCAGTTGTTGGTAGTTCATGCAGCTTTCCTCAGGCCAGCGACGCCGCAGCGTCCTTGATGGCGGCACGGATGCGCGCATAGGTGCCACAGCGGCAGATGTTGCCGGCCATGGCGGTGTCGATGTCGGCATCGGTGGGGCGGCGCTTGCTGCGCAACAAGGCGGTGGCGCTCATGATCTGCCCGCTCTGGCAGTAGCCGCACTGGGCCACGTCGTGCTTCACCCAGGCGGCTTGCACGGCCTTGCCCACCTTGTCGGAGGCCACGGCTTCGATGGTGGTGATCTTCTTGCCGCCCACCGCCGAGATGGGCGTGACGCAACTGCGTGTGGCTTGCCCGTTTACATGCACCGTGCAGGCGCCACACAGTGCCGCGCCACAACCGAACTTGGTGCCGGTGAGCTGCAGGTGATCGCGCAGCGCCCACAACACAGGTGTGGACGGGTCGGCATCTACCTGAACAGACTTGCCGTTGACGTTCAACGAGGTCATGCAACGCTCCAGAAAAAACGAAGCCGCTGGTATACACCGCTTTGCAATGCCCGTCTTGCGCGAGCTGTGTTTCTATACTCGCCTCATGACCCAGAACATCGCCGACCTTCGCAAGAGCTATGAACGCGCCGAGCTGGATGAAAACGCTTCGCGCGGCGACCCGCTGGAGCAGTTCGGCCTGTGGTTCCAGCAGGCACTCGACGCCCAGGTGCCCGAGCCGAATGCGATGACGCTGGCCACGGTGGGCGAAGACGGCCGCCCGTCGACACGCATCGTGCTCATCAAGGGCTTCGATGCGCGCGGCGTAACTTGGTACACCAATTACCAAAGCCGCAAGGGTCGTGAACTGTCGGCCCATGCGTTTGCGGCCCTGCAATTTCATTGGGTGGAGCTGGAGCGTGTGGTGCGCATCGAAGGCCGTGTTGAGAAGACAAGCGCCGAGGAGTCAGACGCCTACTTCGCCTCACGCCCGCTGGACAACCGGATCGGTGCCTGGGCCTCGCCGCAAAGCCAGGTGATCAGCTCGCGCGCCGTGCTGGTGGCCAATGCCGCCAAGGTGGCAGCGCGCTACGCCCTCTCGCCACCACGCCCGCCGCACTGGGGGGGCTTTCGGTTGGTGCCCGAGGTGTGGGAGTTCTGGCAGGGCCGCAAGTCGCGCTTGCACGACCGGCTGCGCTATCGGCGCGAGAGCGAGGCCTGGGTCAGGGAACGACTGGCGCCTTGAGTATTCATGCGCGCACGTGGGCCTGCACCAGCGCGGTGAGCGCACGCAGAAACGCGTGAAAGTCAATGGGTTTGGTCCAGTAGTCATCAAACCCCGCCATGCGGGCGCGGTTCACGTCTTCGGGCATGGCATTGGCTGACAAGGCCACCATGCTGCTGGCGGCCAGCAAGGGCTCGGCACGCAGGCGGCGCAGCACCTCGAAGCCGTCGATGTCGGGCAACTGCATGTCGACCAGCACCACGTGTGGCCTGCTCGCACACGCCAGCGCCACACCTGACAAGCCGTCGACCGCCACCGACAACTGCACGTCGCTGCGCATGGCAATCAGCTCTTGCACCAGCAGCACGTTGACGGGGTTGTCTTCGATGTAGAGCACGTGGAGGCGAGCGGCCGGCGCGGCGCCATTCAACTCGGGGTGGAAGCCGCTCAGCGGCGCGTGGTCCGACACTTCGGTCGGCGTCTCGGCTGGCAGCGTCACGCGGAATTCGCTGCCTTCGCCCAGCGAGCTGGTGACGGCCACGTCACCGCCCATCAGGCGCACCAGGTGGTGTGCGATGGCCAGGCCGATGCCGGTGCCCTGGATCGTGCCGCGCTCGGCGCCGAGCCGGTTGAAGGGCTGGAACAACTGCGCCAGCTGCTCAGCCGACAAACCGCGCCCACTGTCGCGCACGCACAGTGTCCAGGCCGGCTGGCCTTCGTGCACGGAGGGGTGTGACGACACCCACACCTCACCTTGGGCGCGGTTGTACTTGATGGCGTTGCTCAACAGGTTGGACACGATCTGCCGCACACGCCGCGGGTCGGCACGCACCCACCCAGGCATGGCTTGCGCATGCACCGTCACGCCGGCGTGATTGGCTTGCAGCTGCGTCCACTGCAGCACATCGTCGAGCGAGGCCTGCAGCGACACCGCTTCGTCAGCCAAAGGCAAGGTGTCTGATTCGATGGTGGCGAGATCGAGCACATCGTCGATCAGCGCCAGCAGGTGCAGGCCGGCCGAGTGGATGCGGTCCACACGCTGGCGCTGCGGCGTGCTCAGCGTATCAGCGGGGTCATTGCCCAGCAGTTGTGCGAACCCGAGCACGGCGTTGAGCGGCGTGCGCAGCTCGTGGCTCATGCGCGCAAGAAATTGGCTCTTGGCGCGGCTGGCCTGCTCGGCCGCGGCCTTGTCACGCAAGGCCTGCTCGGCGCGGCGCCGCTCGGTGATGTCCCAGGTGACGCCGAGCATGCGCTCGGGCTGCCCTTGCGCATCGCGCTTGACCAGGCCACGCGTGGCCAGCCATCGAATGGAGCCATCGGGAAACACCACGCGGAATTCGTTCTCGTAGCCGTCGCCCTCGCGGCCCGCACGTGCCTTGTTGCGGTTGATCAGCGCCAGGTCGTCGGGGTGGTAGGCGGCATAGCGCATGTCGTCGGGCGGTGTTTCGGGGCCTACCGGCAGGCCGCGCAGGCGGTACATCTGCGCGTCCCACTTGGCGCGGCCGGTGCGCAGGTCGCGCTCCCAGGTGCCGATGCCTGCCGACTCGGTGGCCAGGCGTGCACGCTCCTGGGTCTGGCGCAGCTCGCTCTGGGCGCGTTGCAGGTTGGTGATGTCGAGGTTCACGCCAAAAGCCAGCTCGCGCCCACCCAGCACCTCGCGCCGCGACCACGAGGCCACCCAGCGCACCGCGCCATTGGGTCGCACGATGCGGAACTCGGCGTGCAAGCCCTGTGGAGCGGTGCCGTTGATGGGCCGGTGGTTGCGTGCAGTCTCGCGGTCTTCGGGGTGCACCAGCTGGTTCAGCCAGCGGTCATTGCCTGGTGGAGGCTCGTCTCGCGGTATGCCGTAGAGCCTGAACATCTGCTCGTTCCACTCGATGGCGTGAGTTTCGGTGTCCACGCTCCAGATGCCCACGCCAGCCGCGTTGGTCACGCGGTCGATGCGCTGCGCATAAGCCTGGGCGCGCTCGCGTTCGGCAATGTGCTCGGTCATGTCGATCGACACACCCGACAACCCGATCACGCGGCCGTGCTCATCGCGCTCGGCCACGCGGCGGGTGTAGAGGTGGCGGTAGCTGCCGTTGATGTGGAGGTAGCGCGCCTCCACGTCGACCACCTGGTTGGAGGCCGCCGCATCTTGTGCCGCCTGGATCACGGCCGCCAGGTCATCGGGGTGGATGAGGGCGCGCAAGCCCTCGACCGTGAGCTGCTCGCGCGGGTCCATGCCCAGCATGCGGTAGCTCCAGTCGCTGAAGTCGACCCGGTTGTGGACCATGTCCAGTCGCCACAGCGCCACCGCCGCCAGGTCGACCGCCCGCACCCAGCGCTCGGCCGAAGCCTCGGTGGCGCGCAAGCGGTTGGCACTTTCCGTCTCGTCGATCAGTACGCCGGCCATGCGCTCGGGCCGGCCGCCCACGCCGGTCGTCACCTCGTACCAGGCGTAGATGTCTTTCGCCTGGCCACCGGGCAGCGCCAGGCGGTAGCGTGTTTCATGGCGCCCGGGGGTCTGCACAAAACGCGCGTAGTCGCTGCGTAAATTAGCCCGATCGTCGGGGTGCACGTGCTGCAAGGCCAGCTCGGAATTCGGCACGCCTTGGGCGGGGTCGAAACCGAGCAAGGCGTACATGTGCTCATCCCAGTGGCTCTTACCACTGGCGAAGTCGTACTCCCACACGGCCATGCGACCGAAGTCTTGCACCAGGGCGAGCCGTGACGTGAGGCGTTCAACTTCCGATACGTCGGCATCGAGCCAGACCAGCCAACCTTCGGCCAGAGACACGGCCGTCCAACCAAGTTCGAGGGCAGACAAGCCGACGAGGCTGCGGCCCTCGGTCAAGCCCGCGGCCAGCGCGGCGCGCAACCGGGCACCCAGCGCACCCCAGTGATCGGCGGCAAGTTGCCGTCGCTCAGACCATGCCGCCGCGGCTGGATTGAGTTGCCAGCCAGGCGAGCCCTCGGGCCACAGCCTCAGTGCGAGACCGGGCGCCGACAACCACAGTTGATCCATGCCGTTGATGCGGTTGATGCGGTTGGGCGGAGCGGCCGCCTTCAGTCAGGCAGCACTCCGTAACAAAAAGTGACCGAAGTCTATCGGTCAAGCCGCTCCGACACCCCGGGCGTATACCCCGGCTTTGATGCACTCCCGCACAAAGCTGCCAAATTGCGCACGGTCAGCATGCACGGTCGGCGCCGCCGACAGATCAGTCGGGCCGCACGCGGTGGGCAAAGGTCTTGCGGAATTTCTCGACCTTGGGCGCCACCACAAAAGCGCAGTAGCCCTGGCCCGGGTGCTGGGCGAAGTAGTGCTGGTGGTAGCTCTCGGCACGCGAGTAATTGGCTAGCGCTTTCAGCTCGGTGACCACCGGCGAGCGGTAGGTGCCGCTCGCCGCAATCTCGGCCAGCACCTCGCGCGCCACACGCTCCTGCTCGGGTGAAGTGAAGTAGATGCCCGAGCGGTACTGCGTGCCCACATCGTTGCCCTGGCGGTTGAGCGTGGTCGGGTCATGCACCACGAAGAAGATCTCGAGAACCTCGCGCAGGCTGATCTGCGCAGGATCGAAGCTCACGCGCACCACTTCGTTGTGGCCAGTCTCGCCGCTGCAGACCTGTTCGTAGCTCGGCTTGAGCACATGGCCATTGGTGTAGCCCGACTCGACTGCCGTGACCCCTTGCACCCGTTCGTACACCGCTTCGGTGCACCAGAAACAGCCTCCGCCCAGGGTGATGGTTTCTGTCGAGCTGCTCATGGCTGGTTTCTCCGTGTCCGAAAGCTTGTCATTCTGAGGGGGCCACGAATAACCATCGGAACGACCATCAGAACGCGTAGCGCGCAGTCACCGCCAACACCCAGGTGCGCGGCAGGGCCGGCTCGAAGAAGCGGCCGTTGCCGTCGTTCACGATCACCGAACCGGCGTATTGGTGGTCGCTGGCGTTGTCGACCCGAACCAGCTGGGTGAAGCGCCAGCCAGCCAGCTCTTGCGCAAAGCCGGCCCGCAGGTTGAACACGGTGGCAGCAGGCGCCGCATCGGTGTTGGCGTCGTTCACAAACAGCGTGCCGGTGTGCACGGCCTCCACCCCGGTGTTGAAGCCGCCCCATGCCGCCTTGGGCGCCCAGGCCAGCTCCGCGAAGGCGCTCCGCTCGGGTGTGCCGGGCAGGCGCTTGCCCGATTCGAAGCGGGCACGCAGCGCGGTGAGGCTGAGCGTGCTGCGCAGCGTCTCGCTGAGTTGCGCCACGTGCGACAGCTCCACGCCACGCCGTTCCGTACGTTCGGCGTTCTTGAAGGTTGAGCGACCGCCGGCATTGGTGTCGACCAGGATCTCGTCGCGCGTGTTGATGCCGAACAGCGCCGCGTCCAGGCGCTGCGCGCTGCCGAGCTTCCACTTGGCGCCCAGCTCCATGTGGTTGCTGCGCGAAGCACGCAAATCGGTGTTGAGGCCGGTGCCGCTGTTGCGGTAGGCCAGTTCGTTGAAGGTGGGAGTCTCGAAGCCACGGCCGGCGTTCAGATAGACGTTCAGCTCCGGTGCGGCGCGCCAGGTGACACCCAGCACCGGGTTGACTGCGTGGTAATCGACACCACCGCTGTCATCGGGGTTGGCGCCGACGATGTAGTTGTCTTGGCTGCGGAAACGAACGTTGATGGTTCGCAAGCCGCCGGTGAGCGTCCATTGCGAGTGCACGTCCAGGCTGGCCTGGGCAAACGCATCACGGTTCTCGACGGTGTTGCGCTCGTCACGCTTGAGCGCCCCTTGCACGCCACCGGTATTGACGAACCCTTGCCGGTTCTCGCGCATGCGGTCGTATTCGATGCCGCCCGTCACGCGCAGAGCCAGGCCGTCTTGCAGTTTCACGCGGTGCGAAAGCTGGGCGCCGCCACCCGCATAAACCCGCTCGAACTGCACGATGCCGCCACTCGACGTGGGCGCTGTTTGCGCCGCCGGCGGAATGGACAAGGCGTTGTCGAGACCGCGCTCCCCCACGTAGAGGCGGCCGGTGAAGCTGGTGCTCTCGTTCAGCCGGTGCTCGATGACCGTGCCCACCTGCTCCTGGCGCACCGTCTTGCGCGCGTCTTGCGAACTGGCCAGCGGCACGGCGTAGGTGGGGCGCGCCTCGAAGTCGGCACGCGTGAGGCCGAGCGGGTCTTGGGTGCGTGGCTGGTCGAGCGCATTCACGACCACGCTCATGTGGGTGTCGCGCGTCAGGTCGCTCTGCCAACGGGCGTTGAACTGGCCGCGCTCGGCGGCGCTGTGCTCGCGGTAGCCGTCGGTCTGGTAGCGCGTGGCATCGAGCGTGAGCCCGTAGCCGGGTGTGCTGGTGCTGTACTTCAGGCCCAGCCTGGCCTGGTGGTAGGGGCCGCCGCCGCCTGTGACCGTGACGGTGGGTTGCGCGGCATCGTCTTCGGTGAATACCTGCACCACGCCGCCAGCGGCATTGCCGTAGAGCTGGGCCATCGGGCCACGCAGCACCTCGATGCGGCCCACCGAGCTGAGCGCAATGCTCGATGCCTGGCCCTGGCCATCGGGCATGGTGGCCGGGATGCCGTCGACGATGACACGCACCCCACGAACACCGAAGGTTGAACGTGCACCAAAGCCGCGAATGGACAACTGCAGGTCTTGCGCATAGTTCTGCCGGTTCAGCACCGTGATGCCGGGCACGCGGTTGAGCGCCTCCGACAGGTTGACCTGCAGGCCGCCACTCTCGATCACGTCACGCGAGACCACGCTGATGGCCGCTGGCGCGTCGAACGAGCTCTGGCGGGTGCGCTCGGCGGTGACCACCACGGGGTCGAGCAAGGTGGCAGGTGCGCTGGTCTGCGCCCAAGACGGGCCAGTTACGCCGAGAACGGGCAACGCCGCCCAGATCACGCTGATTCGCATGGAAAGAAGCCCTTGTTGGAAAGATGGGGACTGTTCCATGCCGCTGGGTGCGCGGGAACCCCGGATAAGCGCGCAATTTGTCACTGATCGTGCGCCACGACGGCGCAAACACGGGGCTTGGCGGGCATTGGCGTCCGGCACAATCGCGCGCCAAACGCCCCAAAACCCTCCTGAAAGGCACGGCATGAACGGCCTGCTGACCCTGCTCGGCATTGAATCGTGGAAGCCCGTTTTCGCGGCGCTGGTGCTGCCGCCGCTGCCCTTCTTCCTGCTTATCTTGGTGGGAGCGCGGCTGATCCTGCCGCGCCGTGGGCTGGGCTGGTTCGTCATCGTGGTCAGCATCGTGGGCCTGTGGCTCAGCAGTTGCCTGGGCACCGGCCTGTGGCTGAACCAGTTCGTGTTGAAGCCACCGCCCGCGCTGAGCGCCGACGGGCTTGCCGAGCTGAAAGCCGCCGTCAAGGCCAAGGAACAGATCGCCATCGTGGTGCTGGGCGGAGGCCAGGAAGCATTGGCGCCGGAGTACGGCGTCAGCAACCTCTCCCCGGGTTCGCTGGAGCGGCTGCGTTATGGCATCTGGTTGAGCCGGGAGATCGGCGCGCCCGTGGCCTTCAGCGGCGGCCTCGGCTGGGGCCATTCCGACGGGCAGCCGGAAGCGCAAACGGCCGCCCGCGTCGCGTCCCATGACTTCGGGCAACAACTCAAGTGGCTCGAAGACCGTTCGCACGACACCCGTGAGAACGCGGTGCGCACCGTGCCGTTCCTCAAGCAGGCCGGAGTCACCCGCATCGTGCTGGTGACCCACGGCTGGCACATGCCGCGCGCCCAGAAGATGTTTGAGCAAGTGGCCAACGGCAGCGTGAAGATCCAGCCCGCACCGATGGGCCTCGCGCGCCGTGTTGATGGCCCAGCGCTCGACTGGCTGCCCACGGCCGCCGGCTACACCAGCGTGAATCACGCCTTGCGCGAGCTGCTGGCGCTTGCGGTTCGCATCTGATTCGCAACAGACACTCTGAAAACGAAACCCCCTCCCGACCTTGCGGTGGGAGGGGGCGGATGGCTGACGCCACCATTTCGGGGCTCCAGAGGAAGTTGGTCCGGGGCTCCTATAGCGCAGGAGACTGCGCCGGTGAGGTTGCCTGCATGCAGGCTCTTCAAAACTAGATGGGCGCCAGAGGCTTTGCCAAGTGAGATCCGCTATGGCTCAGCGAGATGTCATTTGGCAGGATTCATCACGCCGTCGAACAGATGCGCTACGCGTTGCTCGACCTCGGCGTCCATTCGGATGGTGCGACCCCACTCGCGGCTGGTTTCACCCGGCCACTTGTTGGTGGCGTCCAGCCCCATCTTGCCGCCCAGGCCGCTGACGGGCGAGGCGAAGTCGAGGTAGTCGATGGGCGTGTTCTCCACCAGCGTGGTGTCACGCACCGGGTCCATGCGGGTGGTGATGGCCCAGATCACCTCTTGCCAGTTGCGAATGTCCACGTCGTCGTCGGTCACCACGATGAACTTCGTGTACATGAACTGGCGCAAGAAGCTCCAGATGCCGAACATCAGACGCTTCGCGTGACCCGCGTAGCTCTTGCGGATGCTGACGATCGCCATGCGATAGCTGCAGCCTTCTGGCGGCAGGTAGAAGTCCACGATCTCGGGAAACTGCTTTTGCAGGATGGGCACGAACACCTCGTTCAACGCCACGCCCAGCATGGCCGGCTCGTCGGGGGGTTTACCGGTGTAGGTGGAGTGGTA
>JACMKW010000398.1 GCA_014379885.1 Rhizobacter sp. | reverse complement strand
CGGACTGTGATGTAACACGCCCCAGGAATACACGATGTCAAAACGCTCATCAGGGAAATCCAGGTGTTCTGCGTCACCCACCGCAAGACGAGAAGACAATCCAAACGCCTCCAGGCGGCGTCGGGTGTGCTCAACGGCGCGGCCTTCAACGTCGAGGTGCCGCTCAACTGGAACGGCAAGCTGGTGATGTACGCCCACGGTTACGTCGGCGCCGGTCCTGGCCTGGTGATCACCAACCCGTCGATCCGCCGCTACCTGGTGAACAACGGCTATGCCTGGGCCGCGTCCAGCTACAGCAAGAACTACTACGACGTGCGCGCCGGTGTGGAAGACACCAACGCGCTCGCGCTGGAGATCAACCGCATTGCCAGCGCCAACTCGCGCCCCCTGACTGCACCGACCAAGACCTTCATCATCGGCCACTCGATGGGTGGGCACGTGGCCGCGGCGGCGATTGAAGACGAGGCCTACGCCTCGGCACGAAACAAGGTTCGTTACAGCGGCGCGGTGCCGATGTGCGGCGTGACCGGCGACAGCGAACTGTTCGACTACTTTGGTGGCTACCAGCTGGCCGCGCAGACGCTGGCTGGCGTGCCGCGTTACCCCACGGCCAACTTCACCGACATCGCCGCACTCGTGCGCACCAGCATCTGGTCGACCTTCCCGACCGTCGGCGCGGGTGGCATCGTCCCGGGTGTGACCACGGCGCAAGGCGACAAGCTGCGCGAAGTGGTGAAGAACCTCACCGGCGGCGAGCGCCCGATCTTCAACATCGGCTTTGCGCACCCGCTGCAAGGCACGGTGTGGGGCACCTTCGGTGGTGACGGCACGGTCAACGGCATCTACAACCGCGCCGGCATCGACACCAACCGATTCGTCTACCAGCTCGACAACGACCTCGCGCTGTCGGCCGAAGAAACCACCTTCAACGCAACGGTTCCCAAGATGACGGCGGCAACCGACTTCAACCGCCTGCGTACCGACGGGCTGCGCTGGGTGCCCAAGGCCAATGGCGACTTCCGCATCCCGGTGGTCACCATCCACACCCTGGGCGACATGTACGTGCCGTTCAAGATGACGCAGATCTACCGTGAGCGTGCGGTCGCCAAGGGCAATGGCGCGTGGCTGGTTCAGCGTGCGATCCGCGCCCCCAGCCATTGCGACTTCACCGTCGCCGAGCAAGTGAACGCGTTTGCCGACATGGTCAACTGGTCTGACAACGGTGTGGTGCCCGCAGGTGATGACGTGCTGACACGCGCCACCGTGGCCGGTGCCAACTACGGCTGCGCCCACACCACGACCCCGGTCGCGGGCGTGGACACGGCCGCCAACATCGGCACCCGCGCGGCGCTGCCCGCGTGCACACCTTGATGCTCAAGCAGGTGGGATGAACAAAAAGGGGCCTTCGGGCCCCTTTTTCATGGCCTGCTCGGCCAGGGCGTCACAACTGCCCGAGCAGCTTGCCTTCAGCCAGCGACAGCGCCTCGGGCAGGCCAGACAGCACCAGCGTGTCGCCGGCCGTCAACCTCATCGTGTCTTCAGGCTTGGTGACTGCGCCTGAAGCTCGCCGTACCGACACCACCGTCACACCCACCGCATGCAGCGCCAAGTCGGCCAGCGGCTGGCCCAGGCTTGCCGCGGCAGCGGGCAAGCTGACGCTGCGCAGACGAGCCTGCTGCAGGTCATCCACCGTGTCGTCGTCGGCGCCGTGAAAGTAGCCGCGCAACAAGCTGTAGCGCGCATCGCGCTGCTCCTGCACGACACGGATCACGCGCCGCATCGGCACACCCACCAGCGCCAGCGCGTGGCTTGCGAGCATCAGCGACCCTTCGATCGCCTCGGGCACCACCTCAGTGGCACCGGCGGCTTGCAGGCGTTCGATGTCGGTGTCGTCCAGTGTGCGCACGATCACCGGCACTGTGGGCGCGTGCGCCTGCACCAGGCGCAAGATCTTCAGCGCCGACGGGGTGTCGTGGTAGCTGACCACCACCGCACTCGCGCGTGCCAGGCCGGCGGCCATCAGGCTTTGCAGGCGGGCG
>JACMKW010000046.1 GCA_014379885.1 Rhizobacter sp. | reverse complement strand
TTGAGGCGCGCTGCGCGCGCTCCCGCAAAGCCCTGCGCTGCTCGACGGCTCAGAAGGGGCCCAAGAGCAATACGGTCGTTGCTTCGCAACATCCCCTGTCCACGCCTCGCTTCGCATCGGCGACGTGACTGCGGCGATGCGAAGCGAGCCGAGTGGCAGAGAAATCGCAGCACGCGTTCGGCGTGTCCTCAGCACGGCGGTGACCAGCCATAGCTTGTAGCCACGCAGTTCGGCCAAATGAAGAGCGCCTTTGCTTTGGTTACTTTCATTTGGCGCGACAAATGTTCGCGCAGCGGGGGTTCGCTCACTTCGCGCAGCGAAGTTAGGCGAACACCAAAGTGACTCGCCCAGCCGGGGCGAGTCCCGGCGCCGTCGAACAAGACCGGAAGAAGCATAAGGGCGAAGCGGCACAGTCAATCTCCCGCGACAGCTTCCACGATCGCACCAGGCGTGGTGAACCAGATGTCATTGCGATGCCTGGCGACGTGGCTCAACGCCCGTCGCAAATGCCGCAGCCGATAAGGCTGCCCCACGATGTAAGGGTGCAACGCAATCCCCATCACCAACGACTGCCGCTGCGACTGCTCCAGCATCTCGTCGAACTGGTCGATGATCATCTGCGCGAAGTCTTTCGCGTCCATCTGCCGCCCCATGATCATCGGAATGTCGTTCAGCTCCTGCGGATACGGCACCGACCACAGAGGCCCACTGCGCGTATTCATCAGCACCGGTTGATCGTCATGGCACCAATTGAGCGTGTAGCGGAAACCCGCTTCCTTGAGCAGATCGGGTGTGCAAGCACTCTCCGAGATCCACGGCGACAACCACCCCGCCGGTGCCCGCCCATGCGCCTGCTGCATGCGGTCACGGCAATGCCCGATCAAGGCACGCTCCTCAGCCTCGGGCAAGCCGCCCTGCCGCTCGGCGTTGCTGTGGCCATGGCCGATCAATTCGTCGCCGCGCGCGGCAAAAGCTTCCACCACCTCAGGGCAGTGGTCGTACAAGGCCGTGTTGATCAGCGCCCCAATGGGCAAAGACAAGGCTTCGAACAACTCCAGGCACCGCCAAACCCCCACACGGTTGCCGTATTCGCGCCATGAAAAATTCAGCACATCAGGCTGCGGTGAAGCAGGCGCTATGCCAGCCCCCATGCCTTCACCAAACGCAAAGTGCTCGAGGTTGAAACCGATGTACACCGCCAGCCGTTTGTCATCAGGCCAACGCAACGCAGGCCGGCGTGTGATGGCCGAATAACCAAAGCGCTCGTGCGTGGGCAACGCGCCACGGGTCACGCCACGCTCCGGTACGACTTGAATACGTCGCGCAAGGGCCCCGCAGCGCGCGCCGTGGTTTGCGACAGCGAACGTTCGATCTCGTTGAGGTGCCGGCGCATCTCGGTGGCCGCGGCGGTGCCCGTGCCGCCCTGGGCGATCACCTGCAGCAGCGTACGGTGGCTGTGCGCCACACACATGGGCTCGCCCGGTGCCTTGTAGAGCGCCATCAGCAGCGAGGTGGTGGGCAGCAGCTCTTCGAGCAAGCGCACGAAGATCGGGTTGCCGCTCATCTGCGCGAGCTTCAGATGAAACTCACCCGATAAGCGGATCGCCTCCTGCTTGTTCTGCGCCTTGGTGGCGCGCGCCTCGGCCTCCACCACCTGCTTCAGCTCAGCCATCTGTGCCACGCTCAACTTGCCCACCAGGCGGCGTGCCACTTCGCACTCGACCACGCGGCGCGCATCAAACACATGCTCGCCGTCGCGCCGTGTGGGCTCGGGCACCTGGGCGCCGCGGTTGGGGCGCAGCAAAATCACACCGTCTTGCGCCAGCTTGTGCAAGGCCTGGCGTACCAGGGTGCGAGACACGGCAAAGGTCTCGGCCAACTCCTCTTCACGCAAACGCGTGCCGGGCGCCAGCCGGTGGTCAATCACGGCCGCGTAAATGGCCTCATAGACACGGTCGGCGGCCATCACTGGCGTGGGAGCGGCTTTGCGTGTGGGCATGCGGCATTGTCGGTCGTCAGTGCGCGTGTCAATGGGTGTGTACGGGCTTGCGCTTGAGCAACTTCATCAAGGCCAGCGTGCCACCCATCACCGCAAACGACACCACCGTGGTCACCGTGCCCAATGCATAGATGGCCGGTGTGGTGACCGTGCTGGTGAGGCCTTGCAACTCCAGCGGCAAGGTGTTCACGTCGCCAATGGCCTGCGAGGTGCGGGCAATTTCGTCCCAGCTGAGCGTGAAGCCGAACATGCCCACACCAACGAGGCTGGGCGCGATCAGCGGCAGCACCACATGGCGGAAGCTCTGCCAGGGCGAGGCGCCAAGATCCGATGCAGCTTCTTCGTAAGCCGGGTTGAAACGGTTGAACACCGCCAGCATGATGAGCAGGCCGAAAGGCAGCGTCCAGGTGAGGTGGGCGCCCAATGCCGAGGTGTACAGACCCATGGCTGTGCCATAACCTTCCATCCAGCTACCGAGGCCCACGCTTTCGAGCACGGTTTTCACCAGGGTGTCGATCAAGCGGAACTGCAAGCCGATGCCGAGCGACACCACGATCGACGGCATGATCAGGCTGGCCACCGAGGTGTAGAACAGCAACCCCGAGCCCGAGAACTTCTTGCGGAATGCCAAGCCTGCACCGAGCGCGAGCACCACGGTGCACAACATCACCACCGTGCCGAGCGCGACCGAGCGGCGGAAAGCGGCAGCGATGTCGACCACGCCCATGCCCTCCCACAGCTTGCCGAACCAATGCAACGAGGCACCACGCATCGGGAAGGTGAGGCCGCCTTCCGGGCCCTGGAAGCTCAGCACGAAGATGGTGAACATCGGGCCGTAGAGAAAGATCACGAACAGACCGAAGACCGCTGCGAGCGCGTAGAAGCTGGCGGAGCGTTTGCCTTCGTTCATCACAATTCCTTGCGAATGTCGACCAGGCGCGTGAGGCCCCAGATCATCATCAGCGTGACAGCCAACAGAATCACCGCATTGGCCGCTGCCATCGGAAACTGCAGGTAAGACGTTTGCACCTGGATGATCTTGCCCACCGAAGCAATCTGCTGCCCGCCCATCACGCCGATGGTGACGAAGTCGCCCATCTCGATGGTGATGACGAAGATGGAACCGATGATGACGCCGGTGCGGCTGAGCGGCACCACCACGTTCCACACCGTCTGCCAGCCGTTGGCCCCGCTGTCACGCGCCGCTTCGATGAGCGCGCGGTCGATGCGCATCATCGAGTTGAAGATCGGCACGATCATGAACATGGTGTACAGGTGCACGAAAGCCAGCACGACAGAGAAGTCGCTGAACAACAACCACTCGATGGGTGTCTCGATGAGGTTGGCGCCAATCAAGGCCTGGTTGACCACACCGTTGCGGCCCAGCAGCGGCACCCACGAAATCATGCGGATGACGTTGGACGTCCAGAACGGCACGGTGCACAGGATGAAGAGCAGCGTCTGTGCGCCCACCGAGCGAACGTGGAAGGCGAGAAAGTAGGCCACCGCGAAGCCGATCAGCAGCGTGAAGAGCCAGACGAGAAAGCAGAACTTCAGTGTCGAGAGGTAGGTCTTGAAAGTGGTGCAAAGCTCGCTCGTGCTGCTGCAGCCGTTGAAGACGTCGATGTAGTTCTGGAAGCTGAAAGCCGGGATCAGCTCGTAGTCGGTGGCGCGCCAGAAGCTCACGGCCGCCACCAGCAGCAGCGGCAATACAAGAAAGAGCACGAAGACCAGCGTGAACGGCGTGGCTTGCAGCCAGGCGCTCAGTCGGAAGGTCTTGGGAATGCTCATGGGTGGGTCGGGTGAAGGGCGATCGAAAGAGGAAACCGCTCAGCTTGAGGTATCGAAGGCCCGCTCAGGCTGCACGCGGCTTCGATACCTCAGCCTGAGCGGATGTTGGTTTACGAATGCCGCTATTGCATGCCACGACGGAGAATAGAAACCGCTCAGCCTGAGGTATCGAAGGCCCGCTCAGGCCGTGGCAGGACTTCGATACCTCAGCCTGAGCGGGTGGTGGTGCGCGAGCGTCGCGCGGGGGGTCACGCTGCTACAAATTCATTCCACTTTTGAACCATGTACGCGTTCTCATCCATGATCGCGTTCCAGCACGCAATGCCGCCCATGCGCGTTTCGTAGCTGCCACCGTCGCGCAGGCTGCCTGTCTTGGCGAGCACGTCGCCCCCAGGCGATTTGATGTCTTGTGTGGCCGCCTTGCCTTCCATCCAGTAGGCCCACTCGTACGCTTCCATCTTGGCCTTGGCGGTGTCGAGCACGGCGCTGTAGTAACCCTGGCGATTGAGGTAGGCACCGGCCCAGCCGTCGAGGAACCAGTTGATGAATTCGTAGACCCCCTCGGCCTTCTTGCCGGTAACGGATTTCGGCACGCCGAAGCCTGCTGCCCAGGCGCGGTAGCCCTCTTTCAACGGCTGGAACGTGCAGGCAATGCCCTTGGTGCGCACGGCCGTGACGGCCGGTGACCACATCGACTGGATCACCACCTCGCCCGAAGCCATCAGGTTCACGCTTTCGTTGAAGTCTTTCCACAGCGCGCGGAACTGACCGGCCTTCTTGGCTTCGATCAGGGTCTTGATCGTGAGGTCAATCTCCTTCTTGGTCATGTTCCCTTTGTCCGGGTACTTGTAGATGCCCGAGGCCTCGACCACCATGGCTGCATCCATGATGCCGATGGACGGGATATTCAGAATGGCGGCCTTGCCCTTGAACTCGGGGTTCAGCAGCTCTTTCCACGATTCGATCGGGCGCTTGATGAGGTCGGGGCGGATGCCCAGCGTATCGGCGTTGTAGACGGTGGGGATCAGCGTCATGAACTGCGTGGGCGTGGCACTGAAGGTCTTGCTGTCCGGCTTCTCCAGGTACATCACCTTCTTGGGCGCGGTGCCTTGGTCACCCACGCGTTTGCCGGCCACTTCACCCTTCGTGAAGAGCGAGGTGATCTTGTCTGCGTTCTTGATGCGCTTGGTGTCGATGCCGAGCAGGTTGCCGGTCGGGATGATCTTCTTGAGCGAAAAGTACTCGGTGTCGATCAGGTCGAAGCTGTTGGGCGCCGTCACGGCGCGCTTGGTCACGTCGTCGGTCGTGACCGGGATGTACTGGATGGTGATACCGGTGTCGGCCTTGAACTTCTCGGCAATTGCCTTGTCTTGGTTGACCGCGGTGCCCAGGTAGCGCAGCGTGATCTTCTCTTGCGCATGCACAAACGGGAAACCCATCACACCACCCGCTGCCGCAACGCCCTTGATCAGGGTGCGGCGCGTGGGGTTGAGCGGGGCGGTCTTGTCGTGGCTGTCGGACATGGTGTTCTTCTCCTTCGTTGGCAGATGTGAGGGGTGTTCAGGCAGCCAGTGCGTGGGCCGCACCGGGCAGCCACGAGACGTAGACGGTTTCGCCGGGCTGCAGCGGCGAAGCGTCGAACTCGGCATCGGCCACGGTGGCCGTCCATTGCGTGTCGGCCTTTTCGCCATTCACGCCCAGTGGCGCGAGGCTGACCTGCACGTAGGTTCCCTGGTACTCGACGGCCTTCACGGCTGCCGTGCGACTGTCGGGCTGGGCTCGTCGTTGAAGCTGCATGCGGTCGGAGCGCACAGCGAGCGGGCCGCTGCCGGAGGCGATCACGTTGTGCGCCCCCATGAAGCGTGCGACAAATTCGGAGCGCGGTGCGTTGAACACCTCGCGCGGCGAGCCGGTCTGTTCGATGCGGCCGTTGTTCATCACCACCACCTGGTCGGCCAAGGCCATGGCTTCCTCTTGCGAGTGGGTCACGTGCACAAAGGTGAAGCCCAGCTCTTGTTGCCAGCGCTTCAACTCAGCGCGCATCTGCACGCGCAAAAACGGGTCGAGCGCCGACAGCGGCTCGTCGAGCAGCAGCACACGCGGCTCGGTCATCAATGCGCGGGCCAGCGCCACACGCTGCTGCTGGCCGCCCGAGAGCTCCCGCGGATAGCGCTGGCCCAACGCCTCGAGCCCGACCATCGCAAGCGATACGGCGACCAGGCCGTCGACCTCACCCGCGGAAAGCCGC
>JACMKW010000397.1 GCA_014379885.1 Rhizobacter sp. | reverse complement strand
CGCGCGCGACACGCTGGAGTGGGCCCGCCTCGCTCAGGAACTCACCCAAACCAGCCTGGAGGGCATGAAAGCGGCGCAAGCGAAGAACGAGGCCGCGGTGTTCGATGCCGGCGGGCGCATCTACGTGGTGTGCCGCAGCTGCCACATCAAATACATCGCCGGCTTCCAGTAGGCCGCTTGATCGTCGAGGCGCTTCATGGGTTTGTCCACACTGGCCACCTGGCTGGGAGAAACGCAGGGCAGCATCGCGCTGCACGAGTCGCTCTACATGTACCCGCTGATCGAGACCACGCACGTGCTGGCGATTTTGCTGTTCGCCGGCACCATCAACATGGTCGACCTGCGCCTGCTCGGCCGCGCTTTCACGAGCACACCGGTGAGCGAAATGACACGCCGCATGCTGCCCTGGACGGTGGCGGGCTTCGTGGTGCTGGTGCTCACCGGCCTGCTGTTGTTTTATGCGATCCCCGTGCGCACGTACCACAGCGTGTGGTTCCGCTTGAAGGTCTTGCTGATGGCCGCAGCCGCGGTCAACGTGTGGTGGCTGCACCGGCGTGTACAGCGTGACCGTGAACGCTGGGATCGTGATGCGCTGCCTCCGCGCAATGCACGCGTCGCCGCTGGGCTGTCTCTGCTGCTGTGGGCCGGTGTGATCGTGGCGGGCCGCATGATTGCCTACAACTGGGCCGACTGTGATCGCCCGCAACCCGAGTGGATCCGCTGGGCTGCACAGTGCAGCGAGTACCGGCGCTGAACATGGATCTTTTCTCCCTGTTCGAAGCCTGCGAGCGGACCTGGGTGGGCGACACGATTCGGCAGTCGATCTGGCTGTTCCCCGCGATCGAGGCGGTGCACTTGCTGGCGCTTGGCTTGCTGGGTGGCGCGGTGCTCATGCTCGACCTGCGGCTGCTTGGTGTTGGCCTCACCAGCCCGACACCGTCGCAGCTTGAGCGCCAGACGCGCCCCTGGGCCGTGGCTGCCGTGGTGGCGATGGTCTTCACCGGCAGCGTGCTGTTCATGTCGGAGGCGCTGAAGCTTTATGCCAGCACGCCTTTTCGCATCAAGATGGCCACCCTGCTGGTGGTCTTGATCTACACCTTCGCGGTGCGCAACCCGTTTGCTCGCCGTGCCACTGGAGTGACGGCACTGAGCAGGCTCGTCGCGGGGGTGTCGATGCTGCTGTGGTTGGTGGTGGCGATGGCCGGCCGGTGGATCGGCTTCTCGTAAGCGCCACGAAGCAAGACACCCGGGCAACGGTGCTTTGCCACCCCTGCCACAATGCGCGCAGGAGAGACCATGGTGCGATACAAGACGATTGAAGACGCGATCGGGCACACACCGCTCGTTCGCCTGATGCGTATTCCGGGGGCCGAGAACGAGCGCCGCGGCAACGTGATTCTGGGCAAGCTCGAAGGCAACAACCCGGCCGGTTCGGTGAAAGACCGGCCGGCCATCAGCATGATCCGCCGGGCCGAAGAGCGTGGCGACATCCGCCCCGGCGACACCCTCATCGAAGCCACCTCGGGCAACACCGGCATTGCGCTGGCGATGGCTGCGGCCATTCGCGGCTACCGCATGGTCTTGATCATGCCGGAGGACTTGAGCATCGAGCGTGCACAAACCATGAAGGCCTTCGGTGCCGAGCTTGTGCTCACGCCACGCAGCGGTGGCATGGAATACGCACGCGACCTGGCCGAACAAATGCAGCGCGACGGCAAGGGCCGTGTGCTCGACCAGTTCGCCAACAGTGACAACCCGCGTGTGCACTACGAAACCACAGGCCCCGAACTCTGGGGCGACACCGAAGGCGGTATCACGCATTTCGTGAGTGCGATGGGCACCACTGGCACCATCACCGGTGTCTCGCGCTACTTGAAGGAACAAAACGCGGCGGTGCGTGTGATCGGCGCCCAGCCGGCCGAAGGCTCGCGCATCCCCGGCATCCGCAAATGGCCCGAGGCCTATCTGCCCAAGATCTACGACCCGACGTTCATCGACGAAACCGTCAACGTGACGCAAGACGCGGCCGAAGACATGGCGCGCCGCCTGGCGCGAGAAGAGGGCTTGTTTGCCGGCATCTCCGCCGCAGGCGCCTGCTGGGTGGCCTTGCAGATTGCCAAGACGGTGGAGAACGCCACCATCGTTTTCATCGTCTGCGACCGGGGTGACCGTTACCTGTCGACTGGCGTCTTTCCTGCTTAGATCCCAGCCTAGATCTCGAACAACCATGAAGCACCAATTCAACTACTGCCCCAACTGCGCCACCCCACTGCAGCAGATTTCGCAAGACGAAGACGGCGGCCCGAAGATTCGCACCCGCTGCCCCGCCTGTGAATGGACACACTGGAACAACCCCACACCGGTGCTCGCTGCGGTGATCGAGCTGGCTGACCGCGAGGGCCAGGTGCTGCTTGCGCGCAATGCGGCGTGGCCCGGCAAGTTCTTCGGGCTCATCACGGGCTTCATGGAAGCAGGCGAAACGCCGATGGGCGGCATTGCCCGCGAAGTGGCTGAAGAAACCTCGTTGCAGGTGGATGCGTTGAAGCTGATCGGCGTCTACGACTTCAAGCGCATGAACCAGGTGATCATTGCGTACCACGCCGTGGCGCGTGGTGAGATCGTGCTCTCGCCCGAGTTGGCCGAATACAAGACCATGGCGCCGGCCGATGTGAAATGCTGGCCTGCCGGCACCGGGCAGGCGATGGCCGACTGGCTCACCTCGCGCGGCATCACGCCGCAGTGGATGGATCTACCGCCACGCCGGCCTACCGAGGATTGAGCCCATGGACTTTCAAAAAGAACTCGACACGCGTGGCCTCAACTGCCCGTTGCCCATTCTCAAAGCCAAGAAGGCCCTGGCCGACATGAGCAGCGGCGAGGTACTCAAGGTGGTGGCCACCGACCCTGGCTCGATGCGCGACTTTCAGGCGTTTGCGAGGCAGACCGGCAATGAACTCGTCGAGCAGTCAGCGGCCAACGACGAGTTCGTGCACTACCTGCGCCGACGCTGAAAAGTACCGTTCGCGTTGAGCCTGTCGAAACACCAGTGATCGAAATACAGGTTCAGGCCGAACGGAGCGCTGGTTCGCCGCCTTAGATTTCAAGCGACCGAAGGTACTCGCGGAACCCTGGCCCAACTTCCGCGTGCTTCAGCGCCAGCTCCACATTGGCCTGCAAGAAACCTTCCTTGCTGCCGCAGTCGTAGCGCTTGCCGTCATAGCGGTAGGCAAACACCTTCTCGCGCCGCAGCAGGCCGGCAATGCCGTCGGTGAGCTGGATTTCACCGCCCACACCACGCGGCTGGTTGGCGATCTCGTGAAACACGCCTGGCGTGAGGATGTAGCGGCCTGCCACACCCAGGCGTGAAGGCGCATCTTCCGGTGCCGGCTTCTCGACGATGCGGCTCACATCCATCAGCTTGTCGTTGACCGGCGTGCCGGCCACGATGCCGTAGCGGCGCGTGTGCTCCGACGGCACCTCTTGCACTGCGAGGATGGACACACGCCATTCGTCGAACTGCTCGGTCATCTGCTGCAGCACCGGCTTCTCACCGACCATCAGGTCGTCGGCCAGCAGCACGGCAAACGGGTCGTTGCCCACCAGCCGCTGCGCGCACAACACAGCGTGGCCCAGACCCAGGGCTTGCGGCTGTCGAACGTAGATGCACTCCATGTCATCGG
>JACMKW010000396.1 GCA_014379885.1 Rhizobacter sp. | reverse complement strand
GCGAGCTGGGAGCGACTCAGACGCTCGTGTTTTCGGGGCTGATCGGCGGCGCGGGGATGTGGATACTCTTCACTTTCGTCAACCATCTGACGATGTGGCTCACCTTCGCCACCTTCGTGGGTTACGCCGTCATTTACACCGTGGTGCTCAAGCCCATGACGCCACAAAACATCGTGATCGGCGGCGCTTCGGGCGCCATGCCGCCGGTGCTGGGCTGGGCCGCGTTGCGCGGCGAAGTGGGCCCCGAAGCGCTGATGCTGTGCCTGATCATCTTCTTGTGGACACCGCCGCACTTTTGGGCGCTGGCGCTGTATCGCGTGGAGGACTACCGCAAGGCCGGCCTGCCGATGCTGCCCGTCACGCACGGCAACGAGTTCACCCGGCTGCAAGTGCTGCTCTACACCTTTGTGCTGTTCGCCGCGACGCTGCTGCCGTTCGTCTTCGGCATGAGCGGTGTGATCTACCTGGCGGCGGCTGTGCTGCTGGGTGGTGGGTTCATCGCCTACGCCTGGAAGTTGTGGCGCAACTACTCCGATGCGCTCGCTCGCCGAACCTTTCGCTTCTCGATCCTGCACCTCTCGCTGTTGTTTGCGGCGCTGCTGGTCGACCACTACCTGGGCCCCTTGCTGTGATGAACCGACGCCGACTCTGCTTGCTTGGTGGTGCCGCCTTGATCGCGGGATGCGACAAACTGCGTGGCCTGTCTGGCACCCAACCGGGGTTCAAGGCCATCGACATCACCGGAGCCGACTACGGCAGCAAACTTTCGCTGCCCGACCAGAACGGGCAGCAGCGCACGCTGGCTGACTTCAAAGGCAAACTGACCGTGGTCTTCTTCGGCTACACCCAATGCCCCGACGTCTGCCCCACCACCATGGCCGAACTGGCGCAGGTGAAGAAGGCGCTGGGCAAGGACGGTGAGCGTCTGCAGGGTGTCTTCATCACCGTGGACCCTGAGCGTGATACGCCCGAGCTGCTCAAGGCCTACATGGCAGGTTTCGACCCGAGTTTCATTGCCTTGCGGGGCTCGGCCGAGCAGACGGCGGCCACTGCCAAGGACTTCAAGGTTTTCTACGCCAAGGTGGCCGGCAAGAACCAAAGCAGTTACACCATGGATCACACGGCAGGCTCGTACATCTTTGATGCCAGCGGCAAACTGCGGCTGTTCACGCGCTATGGCAGTGGTGCCGAGGCGCTGACCGCTGACTTGAAAACGCTGTTGGCAGCGGGATAAAACAAAACGGCCCCGCAGGGCCGTTTGTCTTTCAGCGCAGGCGAAGGATCACGCGGCGTCTTCAGCCAGCGCCTTGCGCATCTTCTTCATCGCCGCCACCTCGATCTGGCGAATGCGCTCGGCGCTCACGCCGTACTCGCTGGCCAGGTCGTGCAGCGTCATGCCGCCGGAGCTGTCGTCGTTCACCTTGAGCCAGCGCTCCTCGACGATGCGGCGGCTCCGGGCGTCGAGCGCGTTCAGCGCTTGCGCAATGCCGTCGCCGGCCAGCCAGTCGCGCCGGTGCGCTTCGATCACGCGCGTGGGCTCGGTGCTGTCGTCGGCCAGGTAGGCGATGGGGGCGTAGCTTTCTTCGCCGTCATCGGTTTGCGGCTCCAGGGCCACGTCGCCGCCCGACATGCGGGTTTCCATCTCCAGCACTTCTTCACGCTTCACGTTGAGCGTGCGCGCCATGGTGTCGACTTCGCTTTGCGTGAGAGTGGCCCGATGGGTGTTTTCGTCCGCCGAGTTTTCCTTCAGGCTTTGCTTCATCGAGCGCAGGTTGAAGAACAGCTTGCGCTGCGCCTTGGTCGTGGCCACCTTCACCATGCGCCAGTTCTTGAGGATGTATTCGTGGATCTC